>CBFDBS010000178.1:0-6050 GCA_965603105.1 uncultured bacterium | reverse complement strand
ACTCAACAACCCGGCCTTGGGCTGGACCTTTAAAACTTCAAAAAATTGGGGACAGGCCCCGATTATTCACTGGGACTGTCCTGAATAGGGACTGTCCCCTTTCTTGGGAATAATCGGGGCCTGTCCCCAATTTATTGTTTTGGTTGACTGGGCACCTAACTTGTGCTATATGTGCAAGAAAGAATCAAAGAATGAACAAAAAGGATCCTCCTGGGGACGCTCCGGCAGCTAATTCCTCCTCTCCTTCATCTTCACTCCAAGCTCCTTCAGTGAAAAAAAATGGAGATTCAAAAACCGGTTCCAAAACTCCGCCTCAAAATGGCTTTTTCCCCTTGGACGAAGCCAGCTCCATTGTGCACATTCTCGAACAGGAACTGGAAAAACAAAAAAGAATCGCATCCGATCCTCTTTTTCCTCTTGAAGAGAGACTGGAAGCCTATGAAGACATCATCGATTCAGAAATCGGCGACACATCACTGACTCGTGCCCGAAACATCGAACGTGATGTCGGATTCAGACAGATCTTTCTGAAATTCGAAGGGGGAAATCCAACGGGGACTCAAAAAGACAGGATCGCTTTCGCCCAAGCTAGAGATGCCATGAGACGGGGATTTGATGCCGTCACCCTTGCTACCTGCGGCAACTACGGCGGAGCCATGGCCTTTGCCACATCTTTGGCGGGCTTGAAGTGTTACATCCATGTCCCGTCAATTTACCAGACAAAACGCATCCAGGAGATGATAACATACGGAGCCGAAATCATCCGCACTCCGGAAGATTATGAAAACGCCGTCTTGATTTCTAGAGAATTCGCAGAAACAAAAGAGGTCTATGATGCCAATCCCGGAGGAGCCAACACCGCACCTCAGCTCAGAGCCTACGGAGAAATCTCTTATGAAATCTACGACGAGTTGAGAGATGCCCCGGCCGTTGTCGCCGTACCTGTATCCAATGGAACGACGCTGGCCGGTATTCATAAGGGCTTCCTCAGCCTCTACCGGAGAGGAAAAACATCCCGCATTCCTCGTATGGTTTCCGGATCATCATACAGAAAAAATCCAATCATCCACGCCTTCTTAAAAAATATCCCTCACTGTGCCGACCTCAAGCCCGAACAAATCAAAGAGACGACAATCAATGAGCCGCTGATCAACTGGCAGTCTCTCGACGGCGACCTGGCCCTCGAAGCCCTTCGTCAGACAAATGGTTGGGCTGCTCATGCCAGCGACAAAAGCATGCTGGAGTTTTCCCGCTTGATACGCGAAAAGGAGGGTTTGAACGCCCTTCCCGCCTCAACCGCAGGATTGATCGCCCTTCTGGACTGGCATCACCGTAAACCATTCCTCAATGATCGCTACGTGGTTATCCTGACAGGACGAAAATGACCAATATTTTCCCCGAGGGAAGCGCCATCGTCTTCTGTGAAGGAGCCTATGGAACCACCTATGGAAAAACGGCCCACGGCTTGGTCCGGCGCTCGAAGCGCTATACGGTTTTAAACATCATCGACTCTACCCAGGCAGGCCTGGATTCCGGTCAGCTTCTCGATGGCCGCCCCAATGGAATTCCCGTTCTTCCTGACCTGGAGAGTGCCCTGCGCAGGGCCCCTTCTTCAAAACAGGCCACACATTTTGTTATAGGGCTGGCACCGGACGGAGGGAGGCTGCATCCCGACCACCGCCAAATTCTCTTCCAGGCTATCGAGGCCGGCCTCCATGTGGATTCAGGGCTGCACGATTTTCTCTCTGAAGACCCGGAAGTGGCTGCCTTGGCCGTAAAGCACAGAGTGATTATCCGGGATGTAAGAAAAACTCCTCCCAGAAACAAGCTGCACTTTTTCTCAGGAAAAATCGAGGAAGTCAGAGCCACGAAAGTCGCGGTTCTAGGAACGGATTCAGCCGTGGGCAAAAGGACGACTGCCTGGATGCTGGTGGACGGCCTCCAGACCTCAGGGATTAGTGCCGAGCTCATTGGGACCGGTCAAACAGCTTGGATGCAGGGTGCCCGGTACAGCCTCATCCTGGATTCGCTTGTCAATGACTTCGTTTCAGGAGAAATCGAGCATGCCGTATGGTCGGCTTGGACCGAAGTCAATCCCGATGTGATTATCATCGAAGGACAAGGGAGTCTGATGAATCCGGCCTACCCGGGGGGATTCGAAATCCTGGCAGCTGGAAGACCGGATGTCATCGTTTTACAGCACGCACCCGCCAGGAAAGACTATGATGGATTTCCCGGCTACCCCATCCAGCCTATTCAAACACAAATCAAAGTCATCGAACTCCTGTCGAACAAGCCGGTCGTAGCCCTGGCCATCAACCACGAAAATTTAAACACCGAGGAAATTCCGAAAATCTGCACGGAAATCGAAAGACTCACCGGACTCCCGACGGTCGATGCCCTCATCGAAGGCCCCGGCCGCATCATCGATGTCCTTCAGCAGAAGATTCTCAAATAATATCAGGAAACAATGAAGCGAAACACCCGACAACCGCAGCCCGTTGAAAAGAAAAGGAAGCTCCTTTCACAAGACGATCCTTTGGACACACTGTGTACGATTTCGCGTCTGGAAGTTGGTCCTGTCCAAGTGGAAGCCAGGAGAATCAAAACCTCTTATTCAGTTGTCTCCAAAGGAAAGAAGAGTTCAATCGATCTCATTTACCGATTCGGAGAGGATGTTTTTTTGCCCAAAGATCAGGATTCATTAAACCTCGCCTGCATGATAACCGCCCAGGTGGCCCTCAACTTCGGTCTTTTCTGCCAGGAAATCATTTTCCGGGGACCTTACGATAAATGGGATCAGCAATTCATTTCCGATATGGCAGCCAATACTGCCAGGGAAATCTATGTTAAAAAATTTCTTGAGCCCAATCCCTTCCTCAGAGGAGACGCTACCGAACTCCCGGTCATCAAAAAAAAGAATTATGTGAAAGCGAAACTCCTGTTTCCAGAATCTTCCAAAGCCGAATCTTCGCCAACCGGCCACCGTTGGGAAACCGACCGCAAGCGCCATGCCGTCCTCTCCAGCGGAGGAAAGGACAGCCTGCTCAGCTATGGAATCCTGAAAGAGATCAACAAAGAGGCTCATCCCATATTTATCAACGAATCCGGCCGTCATTGGTACACGGCCTTAAACGCCTTCCGCTATTTTTCGGAATTTGACCCGGAAACCGCCCGAGTCTGGACCAATGCCGACCGGATTTTCGCCTGGATGCTGAGACATCTCCCTTTTATCAGACAGGACTTCACCAGCGTCCGCTCCGATGAATATCCCATCCGGTTATGGACGGTGGCCGTTTTTCTCTTCGGAGCCCTGCCGTTGATGAAAAAAAGGGCACTCGGTCGGCTTATCATCGGAGATGAGCACGACACGACCGACCGGCGCTCTCACAAAGGAATCACACATTACAACGGTCTTTATGATCAGAGTCTGTATTTTGATAACGCCTTGACCCGCTATTTCATCCGCAAAGGGTGGAACATCACTCAGTTCTCCCTGCTGAGGCCTCTCTCAGAACTTCTGATCGAAAAAATCCTAGTCGAAAGGTATCCTCATCTCCAGCGTCACCAGATGTCCTGTCATGCCACCCATATCGAAAAAGACAGGATTCTCCCCTGCGGAAAATGTGAAAAGTGCCGCCGGATCGTTGGGATGCTGGTGGCTCTGGACTCCGATCCCCGGCTCTGCGGCTACCTTCCCTCCCAAATCGAAGCCTGTCTCAAGGAACTCAAACAAAAGGGAGTTCATCAGGAAAGTTCCGGAGCCCAACAGCTGGCCTATATGCTCGACAACAAGAAAATTATAGCGGCAACCTCAAAGACCTTCCTAGCCGTCAACCACCCAGAGATTTTGAACATACGTTTCGATCCCGAAAAATCTCCGATTTATTCCATCCCGGCCGATCTCCGCAAACCTGTTTTTAAGATTTTCCTCAAACATTCCGGTGGAGCCGTCCTGCGGCAGGGCCGTATTTGGGCGGATTTTAAGCCACTCACCGACGCATCCTTAAATATACCGTATCCCTTCGAAAAAACATCGGATACAAAAGAAGCAAAAAATCCAATTAAAACTCCGTCCCAATCCTATCTTCTCGAATATCTCACCTGGCCGGAGGCACAAAAACGCTTCAAGGAAGTGGACATCGCTCTCCTTCCTGTCGGCTCCACAGAGCAACACGGCCCCCATCTTCCTCTGGATACCGACTCCTTCGATGCCAACTATCTTGCCCGTCAAGTGGCCGCCTCCTGCAGCGATCCCAAACCCTTCGTCTTGCCTCTTATTCCCTACGGCGTGTCCTACCACCACGAGGATTTCAGCGGGACTTTAAGCATCAGCCCCAAAACTCTTTCAGAACTTGTTTACGAAGTGGGAACAAGCGCCGCCCGCCACGGCATCACCAAACTGGTCATCGTCAACGGTCACGGAGGAAATATTCCGGCTCTTCAGTTTGCCGCCCAGATGATCAACAGGAACGCCCGGATCTTCACCTGTGTGGAGACCGGTGAAACCAGCGATAAGGACATTCAGGATCTAACCGAAACTTCCAACGATGTCCATGCCGGCGAGATCGAAACAAGCACCAGCTTGGCCGTCAGGCCTGATATGGTCCGGTCCGACAGAATGCGTCCCTTCATCCCCCGCTTTTCAAGCCGCTACCTCAATTTCAGCTCCAAAAGGAGCGTAGAGTGGTTTGCCCGGACTTCAAGAATATCCACATCGGGAGTACTGGGTGATCCGACAAAAAGCAGCCAAGAAAAAGGCAATAAAATGTGGGAGATCATGATCAAGCACCTCACGGAATTCGTTGAAGATCTGAAGAGGATGAGCCTGGACGAAATATTTCAAAAACGGTTCTAAAGAAAACGAACATGAAAATATCCCGAATCGAAGCCTGGCCGGTATCCATGACACTCAAAGAGCCCTATACTATTGCCTATGAAACAATAGACAAGACCACCAATGTTTTCCTGAGGATGGAGACGGATAAAGGAATCGTGGGATTTGGATGTGCGGCCCCAGACCTTCAAATTACGGGAGAAACATCGGAAACCGTTCTCGAGGCTATCGACGGGACCGTTTTTCCTATAATCAAGGGATCAGACCCTCTCCGGTCGGCAATGCTCCTTGAGCGTCTTCTTCCAGGGCTGGAAAATCAGCCTTCAGCTTTGGCCGCTGTGGATATGGCTCTTCATGACGTCCTGGGGAAAGTCAGCGGGCTTCCGCTGTGGAAACTGCTGGGAGGATTCAGAGACCGGATCAAGACAAGCGTGACGATCGGTATTCTTCCCGAAAACGAGACCGTCAAAAGGGCTGAAGCCTTTAAGCACCAGGGCTTTAAAATTTTGAAAATCAAGGGAGGAATCGACGCGGATACCGATATTGCCCGCATTTTAAAAGTTAGAGAGGCGGTGGGCAAAGACATGGAACTTCGGTTTGACGCGAACCAGGGGTACACACTGGAACAAGCCATCCGTTTTTTCGAAGGAACAAAAAAATCAAACGTCGAACTGATCGAGCAGCCCACACCTAAAGGAAAACCGGATCTTCTCGGCCGGGTCACCGACAGCGTGAACATACCGATTATGGCTGACGAGAGCTTGATGACCCTGAGAGATGCTTTCCGTTTGGCTAGGCGGGATCTCGTAGATATGGTCAATATCAAGCTCATGAAAGTCGGTGGAATCTCTGTCGCTCTCCAAATCAACTCGGTCGCCCGCTCAGCCGGACTGGAAGTTATGGTGGGGTGTATGGACGAGGCTGCCCTGAGCATCGCGGCAGGTTTGCATTTTGCCCTGTCACGTCCGAACATTGCCTACGCTGATTTAGACGGACACTTCGATCTTTTGAATGATCCCTCCGATGGAGCCGTTATCCTAAAAAACGGAACTCTCTTCCCTACTCAACAACCCGGTCTTGGGCTAGATCTTTAAAACTTAAAAATTGGGGACAGGCCCCGATTATTTACTGGGACTGTCCCCTTTCTTGGGAATAATCGTGGCCTGTCCCCAATTTTTTTATCCCATTTTTTTTATCTGGTTTATTTTGTTTG
>CBFDBS010000177.1:0-6154 GCA_965603105.1 uncultured bacterium | reverse complement strand
ATTAAAAACACCGCTGGACAGAGATGTAGATAAAATGTAGGGGACGGCATTTTTGAGCTCCTTGACCATCCAGCCGTTCCCGCCGCCGATAAAGGCGAGGGCCACCGTCCCGCCGCTTCCCCGCGCTCCGAGTTGAAACACCGGGCCGATATCTTTGAGACCGGGATACTCCTCGACAAAGGCTTTGGCCCCAAACATCCCCGGTTCATGCCCGTCAGAGAAAAGAAGGATAATATCATTCTTCAGCCGCGGGCCTGAGAGGATGGCGCAGGCCGTCTCCATCAAGGCGACAACGCCGGCGCCCCCGTCGCTCGCACCCGGGCTTTCCTGGGCCGAATCGTAATGGGCGATGAACAGAACCGCTTTACTGTTCCGGGAGCCTTCGATTCTGGCGATGATGTTGAAGACTTTTTTGTGATGGATTCTGTTCCAGGCGAAATAAGGGAAGGTCTTTTCCTGGATGACTGTGGCGATCTCCAACTTTTCCATCTCGTTGAGGATATAATTCCTGACTTCGGCGTTGGCTGCCGTCTCCCAGTCATGCGGTTTCCGAGCAAAAACCCGCAGATGTTTCATGGCTCGGCCGGATGAAAACTCTTCCGAAGGGGCCGTCTCGGCAACCGGCCTTGGTGAACGAAGAGAGAGGACACTGGAAAAGACAACCATAAGGATGAACAAAAACAAAGAAGCAGCTTTTATTGTATTTTTCTCCAACGTCCCTACAAATTTCCGGTTGTCCACTGGTCCTCCTTCTTTTATCCCGATTTCATCGCCTATTCGAGATAAAATGCTCCCTTTAAAGGATCGATAGGCTTTTTATACTCGGGAAAAACCATGAGTACAAAATTTATTTTCTTTCCCCGTATTGGGATCCCCTGGGAGTACAAGCTAGATTCTGTGCACTTCAACATAATAGTCCTCTTCTTCTGCGGCTTAAAATCTCCGTGGTCGGTGTCGACCCTACACACTGTCCTGTCTCCAACAGAAAAAACAAGGCGAAAATGAGTGCGGCCAACAATCCGTGGCCCTGTGTTTTCCACATCAATAAGAAGACCGGGAGGATCCGATTTAATGACTTCGGACAGGGTCACATTCAGCCATTCTGAAAGCATCTTCTCGTCCGCCTTTTTTTGTATGCTCTCACGGATGATCGAGATGAAAAAAAAGGCTAAAACAGCTGTAGTAGTGCAGAAAAACACAATTTTGATTTTTTCCCTTAAGGAGGCCACTGTTTGCCCTTCTGTCATATTTAATACGAAGGCAGGCGAGATTTTGATTAGCACTTTTCCTCTTCCATTTGACTCGTCTTTGTTCCTCAGGATAGACTCCCCTCATTCTGATGGACAATGTCTCCTAAAAGAACTGAAACCGAGATCGGGAAAGAGTGTCATTCAAGAAGGAAGAGATCCGATGAAAAAAAACACATTGGCGGCAGTGCTCCTTTCCAGGACTGAAAAACTCAGGCTTCTATTCTTCATATTACTCGCCCTGATCGCTTCTTTCCTGACAATTATCGTGCATTCACTTTTTGGCGTCGAGATAAGTCGCTCCCCTGACTAGTTTCCATCCAGGGTTTCGATCATACAGAGTACAACCTGAGTGATTTTGAAAATGCTGTCAATTGACACTTTGTCCGCTGTGTCTTCCTCGGTGTGCCAGTATGAATTTTCGGGACCGTAACTGAAATCGATGATATCGAGTGATCGGATACCCGCCTGCAAGAAAGGCACATGGTCATCGTACATGGAAGTCGCCGGTCCTCTGGCAATATCTCCATATCCCAACTGCTGGCAGCAGGAAACGAATAGCCTCCATAAATCCTGGGAGGAATTGTAGTCCCTGTTGATGGCCAGGTCTTTGTCGCCCATCATGTCCAGAAGAATCATGGCCCGAACATCGGATATATTTTCTTCCTGTCGGAGTTTGAGGACATGATATTTGCTTCCGTAAAGTCCGTCTATTTCTGTCATTCCCTCTTCGATGGATTCTTCTCCGTCGAAAAAAATGAAGCGGTATGTTAGTTCTGTGTCCTTCTCCGAGATGACTCTTGCCAGTTCAAGCAGAGCGGCCGTGCTCGCTCCCGAATCGTTGGCGCCCATTATTTCAATTCCTTCGATATGTTTTGTGTCGATATGGGATCCCAGATAGATGATCCCCTGACCGCGTCCTTTCTTTTGTGCAATGACATTGGCCATGGACAGAGGACCTTTCGGTGTATCGGCGGTAAAAGCTTCCTCCCACACATCGAGCTCAAATGACTTCAGAGTGCCCATTAAAAAAAGCCGGCACTCTTGGAGTTTTTCCGATCCCACCGGCCTGGGAGACAGCCGCATCAATTCTTTGAAATAGTTTTCGATCCGCTTTTTTGAAGGAGTATCCCGTTCCGGTAATTTCTGGAATGTGCAGTCCGCATCCCTCTCAGCCAGCAGAGGATGGTCCGAAGGATGTTTTTCCGGGCTGGAGGAGACTGTCCCGTAACTTCCGAGTGTGAGCGTAAGCAAGAGAAAAAAAATCAAAGATGGTCTACTCATTAGATATCTCTCTCTATTTTATTATAAATATTCTTTCCTTTATTATCTACTTCTCTGCGACGGCCAACAGATGACTGGTCATGCCGAGCAAAACAGGATCGTCTTCTATTTGCCGGATAGAATCGAGCAGCAGCTTTCGATATCCCCGATCCTCCCATAGCTCGCAAAAATTGGGAAGCAGCCCGCCGAAACTTTCGACAGGATGAATCTTTTTGAGTTGAAAACCGGCTTCCAGGATTTCTTCTTTCAGCTCATCGGGGTAATGGAAAACATCCGTCTCAAGACGTACGGACTCGATGCCGGAGGCGTAATATCCGCTGATCTCCTTCCTGATTCTCACCGCTACTTTTTAAAAAGAGAATCTTCAAGACCGGAGTTGAATTTCAACGCTTCGGCTATCATGGATCCGAGTTCTTCTCCATTTTGATAGATGATGATCGAATGGGCAAACATGATACCATCGACCTTCCTGTAATCTTCCATGAACGATTCCTGCTCGACCTGGAATCCCATTTGCGGATCGGTGGTCATCGCCTTTGATTTGTAGACCAGATACGTTTCCGGATCGATATAATAAGTGGTGGCGAGGTCGCCGGGAGCCGTCTGCTCCAGGACCAGATAATCCTTCCCTTCGATGGTTTCCTTCCCTTTGTCTGCAAAAGAGATGCCGTATTTTTCAGGGTTGAGCATCCAGGAGTAACCGAAGTTTAAGGCCTGGTTGTTTAATTCCGCTTGAGCCGATGCAGGCATGTCTTCGACGCCCCCGGTCTGGAAATTGGTCATCCAGGCCGTTTCTCCATCCGTAGAGGTGGTCATCATACCAGGCATGCCCGTCAATTCCATATCCTGACGGAGTTTGTTCGGTTCTTTGTGATAAAAAGTGATCGTTGCGCTCATGCCGTACTGGACGATGTCCATGGTAGCGGAAAAAGTCGTGTCCTTGATGCCCTCCAGAGTTTTTCTTCCTCCGGCCGCATCGATCATTTTGTTCAAGATGTTTTGGGCATTCTGACCGAACCCTGTGGAAGCCAAAAAGCTCAACAGGAAAAGCCCCAGCAGGCTGACTGTTAAAATCTTTTTCATCTTTTGTTCTCCTTTCTTATCTGTACACTCTGAACATGCGCCGGGATTAGCGGCAGCGCCGCCAGTCCGAATCGCTGTAGAAGTGTTCGATTTCGTTCCAGAAATCTTTCATCTTCGAGGTCATGATGATCAGGTCTTGAGTGTGGCCGTGGCGGTCGCGGACATAATCCGGGACAAGGGCTTCCTCGTGAAAACCCAGTCTCCGGCAAATTTTTCTTGCCGCGGCTTGGGGCCGCATGAATTTGGCGACCACCTTTTCCACTTTTCTCTCGGCCGCCAGAAAATAGAGCTCCCGCATCATGATCATTCCTAGACCTTTTCGCCGGAAAGATCTGGAAACGATCACCCGAAGCTCTCCCTGATGTTCTCGCCATTCTTCAGAAGAAAGCTCGAGTGCCCCATCGGCGATGATCTCATCTCCCTGTTGAGCGATGATTCGGACAAGATCCCCGGTTTTAATCCGTTTCAATCTCTGTTCTACGACATCTCTATCCGTGACATCGACTCTTAAGTATTTACGGTCGATTTCAGGAAGGGAGCGATAATAATCCATCAACCGGTCAAGGTCTGCCCGCGCAAGACTTTTAATCTCCACCTTGGATCCGTCTTTGAGCACTTCAGTCTTTTTCATGTTGATCACCTCCTAAATGTGTGTAGCATCTTTGCCTGATGCGTTTATTCTCCCTGTGAAGGCCCCAGACATCATTCTGCGATACTAAACTAAGCAAAAGTCTCACTTTTGTCAATTTTTCATATTAAGGACCGATTTTTCACTGGGACTGTCCTGAACAGGAACTGTCCCCTTTCTTGTAAAAGATCGGGGCCTGTCCCCAATTCTTTTTACCAATTCTTTTTATACAGGTTATAATGGAGGGAGAGAAAATAAGGAGAATCGCCGTGAAAAACTATACCCTGGAGAGTATACGTGAGGATGTCATCGGCAATAACATCCTCTTTGAGACTCCTTTCGGAAAGAGGCACCTCCTCTATGCCGATTACACCGCTTCCGGCCGGGGATTGAGCTCAATCGAAAAGCACATCCTCAATATCCAAAAGTCCTATGCCAACACCCATACCGAAGACGATTATTCCGGAAAATACCTGACGTCCCTCCTCCATCAGGCTGAAGCCAAAATCAAAGTCATGGTCAACGCTGGTGAGCATGGAAAAATAATCGCCGCCGGCGCCGGAACGACAGGCGCCCTTAAAAAACTCCAGGAGATCCTCGGCATCTATATGCCTCCCGTAGCCAAAGATAGGATTTACCGTTCCATCGCTTCTTCAGAAGAGAGAGGCGGGAGCACATTAGAGGCCATTGAAAAAAATAAACCCGTGGTCTTCATAGGCCCGTATGAACACCACACCAATGAGCTGATGTGGCGCGAGGCCTTCGTCGAAGTGGTCAAAATCGGAATCGATGGAGATGGACGAATCGATCTGAAAGATCTGAACGGCAAGCTCTCCCTTCCCGAATATGAAGACCGGTTGAAAATGGGCTCCTTTTCCGCAGGCTCGAACATCACCGGAATCAGGACCAGGGTCTATGAGATTGCCCGCCTCTGTCACCGGCACAAAACTTTTGTTTTTTTTGATTTTGCCGCGGTTGCTCCATACATTGAAATCGATATGAACAGAGACGACAAAGCTTATTTCGACGCCATTTTTTTCTCTCCCCATAAATTTCTGGGAGGCCCGGGCTCAAGCGGTATTCTAATCTTCAACGAGAAAATATACAGAAAGGATCTTCCCCCGACTACAGCCGGAGGAGGTACAGTTTCCTATGTCGGATTCAGGGTTCATGACTTTTCAAGCGACATAGAGACTCGAGAGAAGGCGGGGACACCGCCCATCCTCCAGACGATAAGGGCCGCTCTAGCCATGGAGCTCAAAGAGAAAATCGGGATACAAACCATCGAAGATATCGAATTCCGACACCTGAAGCGGATGATATCGGCACTCAAAAAGATCGAAAACCTGACAACGATCGGGAGCGATTCCAGCGACAACAGAGTCCCCATTGTCTCTTTCAACATTCTCCACAACGGCAAAATCCTCCACCCCAAATTCGTCACCAAACTGATGAACGACCTTTTCGGCATCCAGTCACGGGGAGGTTGCAGCTGTGCAGGCCCCTACGGACATCTCCTTCTAGGTATCGATGAAGAGCACTCGATCAAATTCAGGAACCTCATTCTGAAGGGCTATGAAGGGATCAAACCCGGTTGGGTCCGTATCAACCTCCATTACACCCTCACAAAAGAGGACGTCGATTTCATCATTAAGGCTATCCAATTCATCGCCCGTTCGGGGCACCTTTTTCTGAAAATATACGCCTTTAATTTAAAGACCGGAGAGTGGAGGCACTTGCAGGCCACAGAGCACGACGTGGTTTTTTCTATCGACACCGATTTTTCTCCCCAGACGGTCAAGCTCTCAAAACTTGCCCCGTTTAGATCTTCATACTTCAAAGAAGCCGAAACACTGGCAGCTTCGCTGGGAAAGAAAAAAGCTCCTGTCTTTATCCAAGACGAAAATGAGGT
>CBFDBS010000176.1:0-6187 GCA_965603105.1 uncultured bacterium | reverse complement strand
TTATCCTCCTGACCGGTCAAGCATCGGCCTCCTACCTCCAGAGAAAAATGAAACTGGGATACGCCCGTGCGGCTAGAATCATCGATCAGATGGAACAGGAGGGTATCGTCGGCCCATCAGAAGGAAGCAAGCCGAGAGAAATTCTTATCGACCGAGAGGCCTACATGAGACGGATGGTCGGGGTGGAATGATTGAGGTCAAAAAGAAACCTCAAAAAAAAAACGGCGCAGGCTCTCAGTTCAAAAACATTAAGCACCGCACTGGACAGGGCATCCAGACAGCATTTTTCTAAATTCAATTCAACCCACAAACAGATTCCCTGGGAGAAGTATAAGGAGAGAGCGGCAAATATCAGGGAAAAAAACCTTCCTCGTCTCCAGGCGCTCATCCAGGAATTCCGCGAAGCTGCAGACCAATCAGGGGCCACAACATATCTGGCTGCGAATGCCTCGGACGCACTCTCGATTTGCAAAGACATTGTTACAGAAAAGGGAGCCAAGCGGATCATTAAATCCAAATCCATGGTCAGCGAAGAAATTGAGCTCAACCGTTTTTTAGAGGATTTGGGCTGCACCGTCATCGAAACCGACCTGGGTGAATGGATCATTCAACTGGCCGGGGAAAAGCCGTCCCACATCACAGCACCTGCTCTCCACAAAACAAAGGAAGAGATTGCCCGTCTGCTCAGCCAAAAATTGAAGATCCCCGTCCCGGCTGACGCCAAGGAAATCGTCAATTTGGCAAGAAAAGAGCTGCGCAGGCATTTTACTGAGGCGGAAATCGGAATTTCTGGAGCCAACTTCGCCGTGGCCGAGTCAGGAACACTGGTGCTCGTCAGCAATGAAGGGAATGCACGGCTAACCACATCTTTTCCTCCCGTCCATATCGCCATCGTCACCACGGAGAAATTCGTGGAAACTCTGGAAGAAGCGACGGCACTCGTTAAAGCGCTGGTTATGGCATCTTCAGGGGCGAAACTGACCTCATACGTCTCCTTCATCACAGGTCCCAGCCGGACGACCGATATCGAAAAAGAGCTGGTCACCGGAGTTCATGGACCCCAGGAAGTCCACATTATCATCCTCGATAACGGCAGACTCCAAATCCAAGGTGAAAGAGACTTGAAAAAAATCCTCTATTGCCTCAAATGCGGAGGATGTATGCTTGTCTGCCCTGTTTTTCAGTTGGTCGGAGGCCACGTCTACGGCGGACCAGTCTATCCGGGCGGAATCGGACTTCTCCTCACCGAGGTGCTCAACTCATCCGACCTTTCTGAAGAACTCCTTAAATTCTGTGCCGACTGCAAGAAATGTGAGGCTTTCTGTCCTGTAGGCATCCCCACGGGTGAACTCCTCCTTCACCTCAAAGAGAGAAAGGGGGCTGCCCCATGGGAAAAAATTCTCTCTAGGATTCTTACAGAAAATAAATTCTCTCATACAGGAGCCAGGCTTCTCGCCTCACTCCAAAACCTCTGGAAGGAAAAGGAGCACCTGAAAAAGCTCCCCTTACCCTGGATAAAAGACAAGCGTTTCCCTGTTCTGAAAGTATCCAGAGGTGTCCCTTCAACATTACAAAACCATCGAGGTTCCGTCTATCTCTTTCAGGGATGTCTTTCGAAATTCTTCTTTCCGGAAATCCGCGACGCCGTCTGTTTCAGCCTCGGTTTTTTCGGACATAACGTCATAATCCCTCCCGATCAGACATGCTGCGGAGCACCCAGCTGGCATCTCGGACGGCTTGACGATGTCAGAGAATCGTTGAAGAAAAACTGGAAATCGTTCCACGCTGCAGATCCAGACGTCATCCTTACCATCTGTCCTACAGGCAACGCGATGCTGAAAAAGACCTACCCCAAGCTGGAACCCGGATTCTCCCCCTGGGCAGATAAAATCTACGACTTTACAGAATTTTTGTCTTTGAAAGGATTGGCTCTGGAAGCAAGGGATGAAGGGAAAAAGAAGAAAGTCTTCTACCACTACCCCTGCCACTACCTTCATGAACTGGGGCTGAAAGATAAGCCCCGAAAAGTGTTGGAGGCCTCGGGCTATTTTCCCGTTGAAGAAGAGGAGCCCTATTCCTGTTGCGGATTCTGCGGGATTTTTTCCCTGAAAAACCCTGAACTTTCGGCCCGGTTATGGGAGAAAAAAATGGGGAGGATATTGGCAAGCAAGGCTCGCATTCTGGCCACTGACTGCCCTGGGTGTGTTTTCCAGCTCAAAGCGGGGTTGAAGTCTCAAGAGATCCCCTTTGAGGTCCACCATACTGCAGAGCTAGTGGCCCGGGCTCTCCAAAAAACAAAGAGAGTTTTCAGACAACATAAAATTGACGAAAGGACCCGAAGCGCTGAATCAATGGGCCGTCAGTGAACGGCCTGGCAATGGGGAGTCCAACCTTAAACGCCGCCAATAATCCAAGGGAACGGACAAGAATGCATCAACAATATCAGGGTCAAGCGGATTTTTCAAGAAAGTCGAATCCGTGTTTGGGAGGCAGCCCGAGTGTCCACATATCCAACGTTCAAATTCAATCCCCCCTGTTAAAAAACAAATAGTTTTCTAAGCCCTCGAATCCGCCCTGTCCGTATTGCGGCGCTTCGTCTTTATAAGAAACATCGGAATGTTCTGCATCTTCTTCGGCATACCTGACAGAAGAGGTGTCTTCCCAGAGAATAAATCCTTGCTCTTTGTACCGCTGTTCAATGAGATCATAAAATTCCTTTTCGTCCTGCATCCTGAGTGTATGGTCGTTCATTCCTTTTCCTTTCTCTTCCATGGTCAATACTCCTCTTCTTCCTCGAGATACCTTTAGTCGTCCGCACTCTTTTTGAATTGAAAAAATAAATATAAAAAAAACCTCAATTTTTTCACATTTTTTTCGACTAAAAAGAGAGGGAAGGTATAAGACTCCAAATGAACAGCACACTTGTTTCAGAATATTCCAACCTTTATAATGATACTACAGTGAAAAAACAGGAAGAATCCCTCAATATTGAAGACGTCGTTGCCAAATACAGACCTATCATCAGCTTCAAAGTCAAGAAATCCATCGGTGCCCAAACTCCAGACTGGGAAGATATCGTCAATGAAATCATGTTGAATGTTATCGAAAAAATTGAAAAATCTGAGTTTCGCGGTGATTCTTCCATCGGAACATTCATTTATACCATCACCAGCCGCAGAATCATCGATCACATCAGGCAAAAAAGCAAAGTTCTCAAGCATGCTCCCGAGCCTGAGCCCTTCTCCAGCCCCATTCAACGGGCTGAGGATGAGGAAAGGGCAGAATACATGGCTCATCTTCTCGAAAAACTCAAGCCCAAATATAAAGAGGTTTTATACCTCTATTATTACAGGGATCTTTCACGCGAAGAAGTCGCCAAGCGCCTCAATATTACTCCCAGGCGAGTGAGTGAACGTGTGAACTACGCACAGAAACTTTTGAGGCAAATGATATATAAATGACTATTTTTCAATCTTTTTCACACACGCGACGACTAAACTGTTGAATTGATTGAAAAGGTGATGGAAATGAGAAAATGCAAAAACGAAAACCTCATCGATGATTACTTGACCAACCGATTGGTTGAGGAGAAAAGAGAAGAATTCGAAAACCACTATTTTAACTGTTCTCCATGCTTCAAGAAATTGGAGGAACGAAACGAACTCATATCGGTCGTCAAAGCCAGAGGGGATTCCATTTTTAAAAATTTTGGCGAAGAAAAAAGCAGACACTTATCGTTCGTGGACCGCTTTTTTTCCTATCTCACCCCAAAACAGTGGGCAGTCGCGGCCGTATCTGCCTGTGCTCTACTGGTCATCACTTTAGGTGTTGTGCCCAACCTCAAGTCACCAATGCCTGAATTTATGATCGACAACCAGGTCGTTCGAGGAGGATCTCTTTCACTGATCTCTCCGGTTATCGACATCCAGTCCATCCCTTCCGAATTCAAATGGGACAATCTTGGGGAAGGCGTTGAATACAAGATTTCCATCTACAACGGGAAATTGATATGGGAAGCGACCACAGAAAACAATTCCATCTCCCTTCCCGAGGATGTCAAAGAGCACATGAAAGCCGGTGAAAGGTATTCATGGGAAGTCAAGGCCTTTTCCAAGGAGGGAAGCCTGATCGCCGTTTCAAGTCGAGTCCAATTTACAATCGACTCACACCAATAAAGCCCCCCTTTTTCATTCCGTCAAGAGGATATTCTCAAAATGAATATCCTCTTTCTATCTATTAATTTGGATTATTCACGAGTCAAGGTTGCTGTAGCGGCGACGAGGCGGCCTGTGAAGGCGTACTGAGGTACGTCGAATAGGCTGCGAGGAAGCTGACATCGGGTGAGATTGGCTCGCCCATCGGGTAAAAGATGTCGACATAAAATGAAATGAAGATGATCAAAAAGATCAATCCTGGATTTTGCCCCGAGATCAAGCATAACAAGCCTAGATCATTAATCTTCTATAGTGGGGTCGACAGATTTTATGAATAATTCAGGTTAATCGTCTTCCTCAACTTTGTCTTCTTCGGCATACAGCCGGCCGCGGCTTTCATCTTCAAAAGCGAGACAGCACATCAGCCGTCCGCACAGTCCTGAAATTTTGGTCGGGTTGATCACAATCTGCTGTTTTTTGGCCTTTTGAATGGTGACCGGTTCAAAGCTTTTCATGAAACTGACACAACAGAGCTGGCGGCCGCACACTCCCAGCCCTCCGATCATCTTGGCTTCATCTCGGACTCCAATCTGGCGCATCTCAATGCGCATTTTGAATTCCTTGGCCAGATCTTTGACGAGCTGTCTAAAATCTATCCGTCCATCCGCCGTGTAATAAAAAATCCCCTTCTTTTCATTTGTGAAAAATCTCACTTTGACCAGCTTCATGGGAAGATTGCGGTCGGCAATCCTCTTCAGACAAAAAGAAAAAGCTCTTTCTTCCCTGCCTGCCAGATCTCTAAAACTTCTTTCGTCCTCTTCTGTCGCCCGCCGGACGACCTTGACCGCATCCTTGACGGCTTTGGTCATTTCACACACTCGAGGCGGTGAAGGAATCACCCTAGCAATTTCTTCCCCCAGATCGACTTCAATAATGCATAAATCTCCCTTTTTCAGTTCCATGCCGTTTTTTTTGGCTCGAAAGACTTTGCCCAAACGTTCGGAGGTGACACAAATGATTTCAGACATGATTGTGCACTAAAAAAGAGGAAAAAAGATTACTCATCAGGAGCCGGACGTTACAATTCTTTTTCAAAGCATAAAGACTATAGTCTATTTTGCTCATTAAATCCAGAGACTGCTCAAAGCCGGTATAATCGGAGGCGCCTTCGATATCGGCCCGGTAGTCGAGATTCAGCAAGTGGCTGTTGTCCCCTCCTCCCTTGACCAAAATGACATCCCGGCAGAAGGAAGAAATGATTTCGAACATCTCTTCCAATTCCCGCTTATCGGGAAAACGACTCGAGATGAACTCTTGAAAGGAGGATGAGATGTTTTCCTTTCTTAGGAGAGACAGGAAGAGTTGCCACCCTTTTTGCCTTTTTTCCTGAAGCTCTTCCCAGTCGAGGCTGATGGCTTGTTTCAGACTCCCGTCGACAAAATGCGAGATGATTCTCGCCCTCTCCTCCTGGTAACCTTTTTCCACCAGGATCTTTTCTATCTCCTCTTTAAAAACAGGGGAAAACTGCAGCACCTGACATCGGGATTGAATGGTGGGCAAAATCAAATAGGGATTGGAAGTCAGGAGTATGAGATGAGAGAATGACGGCGGCTCCTCCAGAATTTTTAGCAATGAGTTGGCGGCCTCTTCTCTCATCTTCTCGGCATCGGGGATGATGAAAACCCTTTTTTTCGCCATCATCGGCCTGAGATAAGCCGCCGATTTCAGGATTCTCATCTGTTCAATCTTGTACACGTCGTTTTCCGGTTGCAGCACCATCACATCCGGAAAATTCCCACGATTGATGGCCTGACACGAAGGGCATTCCTCGCACGCGTTTTCGTTTGTTCTTTGGCAGTTCAAGGCTTTGGCCACAACCAAAGCCACATCCCCCTTCCCGACTCCCTCCGGGCCGATGAAGAGGAGAGAATTGGGAAGCCTCTGCCGTCGAAGGGATTTCGCCAGAATAGACTTCGCCCTGTTGTTTCCAAGGATGCTGTCAAAAGCCATTGTCTATCTTAAGTCCTTTTTTT
>CBFDBS010000175.1:0-6220 GCA_965603105.1 uncultured bacterium | reverse complement strand
ACTCCTATTATGGCTCATCTCTTGACTAAAGGGAGGGAGTCGATTAATTAATAGATGTACCCGTGGTCGTCGTGGCCTGAGACAGGCAATGAGAAACAGAAAGATAAAAAACATCGTGCCGTTCAATAAGGCTCTACTTCTCTTCCTTACCGCACTCCTTCTCGTTCTTTCGGCCTGCTCCACCTCCGCTCCGGAAGAGACCTTCTCGCTCACTCTTTTTCACACCAACGACCACCACGGACGCACTCTGGCCTATGACTCCGACGGAACTCGCGTTGGGGGACTGGCCGAACGATTGACGTTGATCAAGAGCCTTCGGGAAGAGGCGGCGGCAAAATGTGATTTGTGTCTTCTGTTCGACGCCGGTGACGTCTCTTCAGGCACCCTGTTTTCCGACACCTATGCCGCCGAGCCCGACTGGAAGGTGTTCGGAAAATTCTATGATGCCCTAACCCCGGGAAATCACGATTTCGATTTTCCCCTCGACGGACTGCTCCGATTCATCGATTCATTCCAAGTCCCGGTTCTATCCGCCAACATTTTCGATAGGCGAACCGAAACACTTCTTTTTCCCCCTTACAAGATATTCCGGAAAGGCGGCTGGTCCATTGCCGTCATCGGGATCTCCCATCCGGATACTCCGATCATCAGCACTCTGGGAAATGATGAAAGGCTGGAATTCCGTTCCGCTGTCGAAGCGGCCGGATTCTATGTGAAAAATTTGCGCCACGAAAACGATATGGTCATTATCCTTTCCCATTGGGGAAAGAATGATGTCCAATTGGCCCAAAAAGTCGAAGGGATCGATCTGATCATAGGCGGCCACTCCCATTCCCCTTTCGAAATGCCTCTCCAAAGAAACGGAACTCTCATTGTGAACGCCGGATACGGAGGCCGTTACGTCGGACAGATGTCGCTCCGTCTCCGGAGAAAGGGCCGGAGTGTGGACTTGGAAATGACAGATTACGAGCTCATTCCCGTTCCGGCTGAAATTCCTCCTGATAGAGAAGTGGAGTCTATCCTCAAACCCTATCTTGATGCCTTCGGCGATCGAGGACATACAGTTGTTGGCGAAGCAGGCGAGTCATTTCTTCGAACTCCTCTCGGCGGGCAGTTTTCTTCCTCGAACCTGGCCAACCTGGTCGCCGACGCCTATCGTTTCGTCGCGGGCACAGATTTCGCCTTCGTCAACAGGGGGGGCCTCCGGGCAGATCTGGACAAAGGCCCTGTCACCGTAGATGATCTCCACGCTGTTTTGCCCTTTGACAACACTCTGATCGTCTTCGAGATCCTGGGATCTCAAGTTCTCGAAATTATAGAGAATATGTCGGCCAGAAGCATCGGTGAGAACGGCCTTCTCCTCCCCTCCAACCTGCTTATCACGGGATTACATTCGGGACAACCCGACGTTCGTTCAAATGAGGGTGAACCGCTCATCCCGGACAAGCTCTATAGACTGGCCGTCGGATCATTCATCGCCAGGGGAGGCGACGGCCATGCCATCTTTCCCACTTTCCAAAAGAGATACGATACAATGATCCGCACATCAGACGCCATGAAGAGGTATTTTGAAGCCAAAAAGACGGTTTTTCCCGATAACGAATCCCGCTTAAAATAAAAAATTTAAACTCCTCCTTCCTATTTACGTATATCGTATATAAGGAATGGAAAAAAGATTCTGTTTGAATAATAATGAATGGTTTGAAGTATAAAAGATTGATTCAATCGCTTGTTGTTCTGGAACTATAAGGAGTGAACCATGCTCAAGGATATTATCGTCAAGGAAATTCAAGACACAATAATGAGCCCCAGGTTTGTTTTCACCTTTCTGCTCTGCACCGTTCTCATCCTCTTGTCGGTCTATACAGGTATCAACACCTATCAGGCCGATCAGAAGGAGCACAGCGCAGCGGTGGCTTTGAATAGGAAGAACCTGGAAAGTCAGCAAACTTACGGTCAGATCGCAGGGCTGGGAGTAAAAATCAACCGCGAGCCAGAGGTGCTGAGCACGGTTGTCAGTGGAGTGCAAGAAGCTGTGGGGCGGGTAGCCACGGTCAACATCGCCTTCGATCCCAGTTTGTCCGACTCCAAATACAGCAGCAGCCCCATCTTCGCCGTTTTTGGTGCTCTCGACCTGTCCTTTATCGTCAAAATCGTCTTGAGCCTGTTCGCCATTCTCTTCACTTATGACGCCATTGTCGGCGAAAAGGAACGGGGAACATTAAAACTCGCTCTCTCCAACAGGATACCGAGAGACCGGCTGATTCTTGGCAAAGCCGTGGGAGGATTCATCAGTCTTCTCATTCCTTTGGTCATCCCTATGGTGCTGGGGCTCCTAGTTATAATGATCTATCCCAACGTCTCTTTTTCCGGACAGGACTGGACGAGGCTGGCCCTGATATTCCTGATGTTTCTTCTCTATCTTTCCGTATTCTTCACACTGGGACTTTTTGTTTCCGCCCGCACATCCCGATCCTCGACCAGTTTCCTACTCCTTCTTTTTATATGGGTGACCTTTGTCACTATTATCCCCAAGGCGGCTGTGATGATCGCCGGACAGATCAAGCCTATTCCCTCTGTCCATGAAGTTACTGCTCAAAAGGATTCCTTTCTTCAAGAAATACAGAAGGAAGCCATCGAGGGACGGAATGCCTATTTCAAAGAGCATCCACGTCCTGAAGATCCGGATGCCTTGAAACAATGGAATGAGGATATCCTGAAATGGGCCGAGGGATACCAACAAGAACTGACCTCCAAAATCGATGAACGCAATGCCGCAATAGAGAGGGATTACCAGGTTAAAATGAGAGGTCAGCAAAATCTGGCCGTTAATCTCTCCCGAGTCTCTCCTGCTTCAGCCCTGATGTTCAGCTCGATGAGCCTGGCCAGAACCGGCATCAGTGAATACGAACGTTTTCTAAATTCCATTCGAACGTACAAACCCATTTTCACTAAGTGGATAAATGAGAAGACTTTTTCAGAAGGCGGAGAGGCCCAAATCAAACTGGATGACATGCCTCAGCACGAGTTTATTCCTGAAAAGCTGGGAGATTCTTTCAAACGCATGCTGCCCGACTTAGTGCTGATGGTTTTTCTTATTATTTTATTTTTCGTTGGCGCCTACATATCCTTCCTCAAGTATGATGTGCGCTGAGAGATTCAATTGAGAAAAGAGAGGAAATCATGTTAGAAACAAAAGATTTAACCAAAAGATATGAAGACGGACAAGTGGCTCTCGATCATTTGAATATGAAGGTCGAACCCGGCGAGATTTTCTGCATGTTCGGCGCCAACGGAGCGGGCAAAACCACAGCCATCAACCTCATTCTGAATTTCATCCCGCCCTCGGAAGGAACTGCTTTCATCGAAGGCATCGATATCACCGAAGAGCCTTTGAAAGCCAAAGACTACATTTCCTTCGTCTCCGAAAACGTCATGCTCTACAGAAATTTCACCGCTTTTCAGAACATCCATTACTTTTCAAAGCTGGCGGGAAAGAGGAACTTCTCAAGAGAAGACTACACCAATGTTTTCAAACGGGTGGGACTGCAAGAAGAAGCGTTCAATATGCGGACCAAGAATTTCTCCAAAGGCATGCGTCAAAAACTGGGCATCGCCATCGCCATCATCAAGGATGCGCCCAATATCATCCTGGATGAGCCCACGTCCGGTCTGGATCCACGATCTGGGCAGGAATTTCTGGGATTGCTAATGGAGCTTCGGGATAAAGGCAAATCCGTCTTCATGTCCACGCATGATATTTTTCGGGCCAAATTTGTCGCCGACCGCGTCGGATTTATGCAGAAGGGAAAACTGGTCATGCTGAAAACGAAAGAAGAGCTAGCCGGCGAAGACCTCAATCAATTGTACATCGAGTACATGCACGAGCATCCGGATCCTGTCGGAGTCTCCCTCAGTTGAAGAATCTCCTTCCAGGGATTTGATTGGTATCTAGTCTTTGCCGCCCTCACCCGTGTTGACCACAGAAGTTTTGGCTCGTGCGGTGATGTATTTCATCAGAGCGTCCTGTTCGGATTGAGTATCGATTATACTGCTGCTGTTGGCACACTTAACAGAGTATCGTCCTTCTTCTTCATTCACAAATATTTCAACCCTATTGATACCGGTCTCGCTGTACATCATTAGACGCCGATTGATATCTGTTTCCTCCGAAGATTCGGAAGGTGTCCACTCGTGCAAGTTCTCTGCAAGACCAAGCATGGCCTGCCAGAATGTGCTGCCCCGGGCGTATTGGGACAGGTTCTCCGTTAGGGCCACACTGGTATGCTGGTTCAACAAACCCCAGAACACATATTTTGTCACTTTGTTCTCCTCAATTCCCAGATTCAGGTTGTGTTTTTAAAGCAGAGAAAATCCATTGTATACGACTTCCTTTTGAAATGTACACAACAATCCCCACTCTTTTTTTGCCCATGATTCAACTATAATAAACCAGCCTGGATTATTCATAAATTTGGCCGGCACTATCTCGTGAATAGGCCAAGCAAGACACAACGGATCATGGATTGAGAAGACGCTTTACATTTCTGAGGTCAGTTTATATATTTCCATTCTGTAAAGATGAATAAAAATACCTGTGTTGTGATCCTCCTGCTTCTCACAATCCCTCTCTCGATTCAACCATCTGTCGGGCGATATATCCGCTTCGAACACCTCATTCCGGAACAGCAGGGAGAAACAGTCCTGGGTATTTCAAGCATTCTCCAGGATAAAATGGGCTTCATGTGGTTTGGAACAGGTCAAGGGCTGCTCAAATACAACGGCTACACTTTCACATTTTTCCCTCTTGTTCCCTCCAAAAAGGGATCGTCTTCTCCAGTTCCGATCTATCCTCTCTACCAAGATAGTCAAGATTTTTTCTGGATTGGCACAATGGGATTTGGGCTTTTCCGTTTTTCAGGGAAGAACGAAGAAGTCATCCAGTATCAACATGATCCTAATAATCCCGAGAGTTTGAGCGACAATATCGTTCTGGCCATCCAGGAGGACAGAAACGGGAATTTATGGATAGGCACCCGCTACGGCGGCCTCAACCGCTTGGACAGAACAACCGGAATTTTCTCCAGAATAGATTTGGGAACAAACATCGAGACTGTCTGGGATGTCTTCATTGACCAAACAAACAAAGTCTGGGTGGGAACAGATAAAAAAGGACTCTTCAGATTGAATCCTGAGACTTTGGAACAGGTCAACTTCCGGCATGATCCCTCTCATGAGGATATCAGCCTCGGCAGTGACTCGATCTGGGCCATTCTCGAGGACCATGAGGGGACAGTCTGGATTGGAACAAACAAGGGGGGTCTCAACCGGCATATTCCGGAAGACGACACCTTCGTCCGCTATTCCGAAGACAGTTCGGCAACCATCAACCTGGACGACCACAACATCACGGCCCTTCATGAAGATGATGCAGGAAAAATCTGGATCGGAACAGGGGGCGGAGGAATCAATATTTTCGACAAAGACACAGGCGATTTTGTCACCTTCAGGCATGATGCTCAGGATAATGATTCACTCTCCGATGATCTGATCACGTCCTTGTACCAAGACAGCACCGGAATCATGTGGATAGGCACGGAACGAGGAGGGATCAACAAGACTCCCAACAACCAGGTCAAATTTCTTCATTATAAACACAATCCTCAGAATCCGGCGAGTTTGATTCACAATGACATCCGCGCTATTCATCAGGACCGCAAAGGACTCCTGTGGGTGGGAACGGCAGGGGGATTGTGTCGGGTCGACCAACGAGACTATTCCATCACTTCCTACATCCATGATCCAGAGAATCCCAACAGTCTGGCCTATAACACGATCTCAGCCATCGGGGAAGACATCCGGGGGAAGATCTGGCTGGCGACCTCAGGTGGCGGATTGGACTCTTTCGATCCCGATTCCTCGGTTTTTTTCCATTATGGGAATATCCGTCAAAATCCGAACAGTCTGTCTCATAACCAGGTCAACGCCATCCGGTTCGACAGGGAAGCAGCCGATATCCTCTGGATCGGCACAAATCAAGGACTCGACAGACTGGATTTAAAATCCGGTCAATTCAGACACTTTCGACACGATCCCTCCGACCCGCAGAGCCTTCTCGGCAATCTGATTCAGACAGTTTTCGAAGACCGGGAAGGCAATCTTTGGATTGGGATCCGCGGCGGCGGCCTGGACAGGATGAACAAATCAACAGGAAAGTGTC
>CBFDBS010000174.1:0-6224 GCA_965603105.1 uncultured bacterium | reverse complement strand
TGATCATCTCTTCTGAAAGTTTCTTCCGTGTTGCCTCGACAATGTCAGGACTGAGGATCTCCATTTGATGACTCCTTGATTTTAGGGACATTGTACCTTCCCTGAGAATCAAAAAGCAATGGGAGCTAGACAGCCCAACCTCCGCCATTGGCTTCGAAAGAACAGCCACATGCCTCCAACGAGACATCCTTGTCAGCATTTGAGGCATGTGCTATATTCGTTTTGAATCAAAATAGAGAAGAAAGGACGAAGGCGTGAAGACTAAAGTGACCTGTCTCAACTGTGCGGCGACGAATAATTACCCGTCGGATGCTGTGAATAAAAAAGTGCGTTGCGGGCGCTGTAAAACTGAGCTTCCGCAGCCCGGCCAGGTGATCGAACCCACCCTTGTTCAGGCGGAGAATTTGATGAACAGATCTTCAATTCCCGTGCTGGTCGATTTTTATTCGCCGACCTGTGCGCCCTGTCAGATGATGAATCCGGCCGTAGAGGGATTGGCGCAGAGGAGGGCGGGGGAGCTTTTGGTTGTCAAAATCAATGTGGACAGCCATCCCCAGTTGGCGTCTGTTTTTGGAATACAGGGAGTCCCGACCTTTGTTATCGTCCATCAAGGGCATGAGAGAGACCGAATGAGCGGAGCCTTGTCCGAAACCGATTTTTCACTGTGGGTTGCCAGCAGGGTTTGAAACCGCATGATATATAAGAAAAAGAACCAATCAAGATAACAAATCGTTAGGGGAGGAGATTTATGGATAGACATTCAAAATGGACAATGAACAGGAGGGATTTCATCAAGGGATCGATGATCGGACTGGCTGGAGTGACAATGGCCAATTCCGGAACTCTTTTGGGTGGCGCACAGGGCCCCAAGGCTCAAGTTGTTGTCTTCAAGACGGATGACCGGAAAGAAGGAGTGGCCCGGGTTTTGAAGTCCTTGGAATTCCCCTCGGTCAAGGGAAAAAAGGTCTTTATCAAGCCCAACTTCAACACCGCAGATCCGACTCCCGGTTCAACCCATAACGACACTTTGAGTCAATTGATCTCGGAACTTCGGCAATTGGGAGCGACCGGGATGACAGTCGGCGAGAGATGCGGCCCTCCAGTGACTAAAGACGTTATGGAGGAAAAAGGCATTTTTCGACTTGCCGAAGAATTTGATTTCAATGTCATCAATTTTGAAGAACTGAGCGAAGAGGAATGGGTCCCATTCAAGCCGGAGGGAACCCACTGGAGCGAGGGATTCGCCATTCCCCGCCCTGCTGTCGATGCGGAATATTTTGTTTCGACGTGCTGTTTGAAAACCCATGGATCCGGCGGAGTTTTTACTCTTTCATTGAAGCTGGCGGTGGGATTGACCCCTAAAAACCTGATGCGCCAGCTTCACCGGTCACCGGATCAGAGACGGATGATTGCGGAGATCAACCAGGGTTACAGGCCTCATCTTATCGTTTTGGATGGAGTGGAAGCATTCGTGGACGGCGGTCCCAGCCAGGGAACCAGGAAACAGGCCAACGTTATTTTGGCCGGAACCGACCGGGTAGCCCTCGATGCCGTCGGGATTGCAGTTCTCAAAGAATTGGGTTCCAACGATGACATTATGGGACGAAAAATCTTTGAGCAGGAACAGATCCGGCGAGCCGTTGAAATTGGTCTCGGTGTGAGCGGGCCAGACCAAATAGAACTGGTCGCCCCCGACCGCGCCAGTGAGGGTTATACGAAATCGCTCCGGTCGATTCTGGCTCAGGGATAAAGGGAATCAAAATGAGCCTCTATGATTCAATTGTTTCGAGGAGGACCATACGCCAATTCAGGCAGGAACCTCTCGCCTTGGAATCGCTGCAGAAAATGGTCAATGCCGCCCGGCTGGCGCCTTCCGCAGCCAACCGGCAGCCTTTAGAATTCATCATCATCAACGAACCTGAAGTGAAAAGCCGGCTTTTTCCCCTTCTGAAATGGGCCGGTTATATCGCACCCAGGGGAAATCCCCAGCCCGGTCAGGAGCCCGCTGCTTATATCGTTGTGCTGGCGAACACATCGATCCGGGAAAAGGGGTACGAGTGGGATGCCGGAGCAGCTGTAGAGAATATCATTCTGACGGCTTGGGAGGACGGCATCGGAACTTGCTGGCTTGCCTCCATCGATCGCCAAGCAATTGGTGAGCTTTTACATGTTCCCTCATCTTTTAAGATCGATGCGGTCGTTGCCTTGGGCTATCCGGCAGAACAGCCAGTGGTTGAAGAGCTTGACGGATCTGTAGAGTATTGGAAAGATGAATCGGGGCGGCTTCATGTTCCCAAGAGGCCACTCGATTCGGTTATCCACTACGACAGGTTTTGATCCGATTTGCCGGCGATCGTCAACTCGCCAACCTTGATGGTCGGGCCGGCTAGCGGGCTGTCGAATTCAAGATCGTTTCCCAAATCTTCAATTTCCATCAGTATTTTTCCCAGGTTGCCTGAAATGGTAATTTCGGAGACAGGGTAGACAATCTCTCCCTTTTCCACCCAGAGGCCAAAAGCTCCCCTCGACATGTCTCCGTTGACGGGATTGAGCCCATGCCCGATGGTCCTGGTTAATATCAAACCTTTGTCCATGGAAGAGACGATTTCTTCAGCAGATCTGTCTCCGGGCATCATGTAGAAGTTGCTGGGACTGACGGAATTCCCATCGGCGTTGCCGGTACTTTGGAGACCAAGTTTCCGGGCGGCGTAGCTGTTGCAGAGGAAATTCTTCAAGACGCCTTTCTCGATGACCGGAGTTGTCTGTGCAGGAATGCCCTCGGAATCAAAGGGAAGGGTTCCCAACTTGCCGGGCAGTAGGCCGTCGTCGAAAACTGAAATCCGTGAACCGGCGATCTTATTTCCCAGTTCTTCGGCTAAATATGAGGTTTTTCTGTAAACTGCTTCCCCTGAAATACATGAAAAGAGGAAGGCCAAAAGCCAGGAGGTCATTCTCGGTTCGAAAACAACCGGAGCATTCTGGGTTTTTATCTTTCGCGGATTGAGTTGACGGACCGTACGTTGGACGGCTTTGCTGGCGATTTCTTCAGAAGTTTCCAGGGCACTGAAGAACCGTTTGGAAGAAGACCAATAGCCCTCGACTTTAGCATCGGTGTCACCCCCTTGAAGGCCTATACTGAGGCTGCAGACCGTCTCTTTGAATTCCTGTGAAAAACCCTTGGAGTTGGCCAGGACTGTTCTCATTTCATGCGTTTCAAAACTGGCCCCATGGGAAT
The DNA here is from genome assembly GCA_965603105.1 of uncultured bacterium. Taxonomy (GTDB): domain Bacteria; phylum Acidobacteriota; class Aminicenantia; order Aminicenantales; family Aminicenantaceae; genus CBFDBS01. Next base: position 2,989 of record CBFDBS010000174.1, on the reverse strand, counting down.
TGGTGATCCTCTTGTCTTCCAGAGCGATTCTCTCTGTTTTCAGGGCTAAATCGATCTTTCTTTTCGAGTCCAGCTGGGAGAGATTGGGGTCAAACAATTGAAGAGCCGGGATATCGATTTTTCTTTCGACCAATTCTGGCAACCCGGCATATTCATCCGGATTGGCCAATTCCGCTCTTTTGACCGCATTTCTGATCAGGTTGAAAAGTTTGGTTTCGGAAAAATCGGAAGAGCTGGCAAAAGCTGTTTTTTGGTCCTTGATCAATCTCAGCCCGATGGAGCGTGCTCCCGCCTCGATCAAATTCTCGATGTCGCCCATGCGGACATCGACACTGTATTCATTCCCCTCGAGGATTGTAATCTCAATTTCGTCCGCTCCTGCTTTTCTGCCGAATTGGACAAGATGTTCCGCAAGTTCCCTATAAGCTGAAATGGATCCGCTGGCCATCACTCCTGCCCTCCAACGGTCATCCGAGAGATTTTGATGGTTGGGCAGCCATCGGTGACGGGTGCCGCCTGTCCTTCTTTGCCGCATGTGCCCGTTTGGAGGCCGAATTGAAGATCGTGGCCTACCATCTCGATTTTGTTCAAGATGTCGATGTTGGTTCCGATGAGAGTCGCCTGCTTGACAGGTCGGGTCAACTTCCCGTTTTCGATGAGAAAGCCCGAACTGACCGAAAATGTGAATTTTCCTGAATCCTCCACCTGTCCGCCCTGATATTTATGGGCATAGAATCCAAACTTCACTGATTTGAGGATCTCTTCCGGATCGAAATTTCCCCGATCAATATAAGTGTTGCTCATCCTGGGAATCGGAATACAGGTGTAGTTCTGCCGCCGGCCGTGTCCGGTCAGCTTGTCTTTTAACAGCTTGGCCGACAGCCTGTCTTGGAGCAGCCCGACAAGCTTTCCCTCTTGAATAAGAGGAGTCCTATCTGGTTCTGTGCCTTCATCATCTATGTTGTAGCTGCCTCGAAAAGAGGGGAGTGTAGGATCGTCATAGATGTTCACTTGGTGGTTGGCAACTTTTCGGCCGAGTTTGTTCCAGAATATGGAGGTCTTTTTCCTTATGAAATCGGCCTCGAGCAGATGTCCCACCGCTTCATGAATGAGAACCCCGCTATGGCCTGGTGCGAGAATCACGGGCATTTCACCGGCTGGCGGGTGAGTCGCTTCCAATAAATGGAGCGCCTCCAAGGCGGCCTCTTTACCGATTGCCTCTGGAGTGAGACCGTTTTTAAAATAGTCCAGTCCCACTCTTCCTCCTCCACCGGAAAAGCCGGCTTCTCTTTTCTTCGATTCCTCGGCGATAGCCAAACATGTGCATTTGATCAGAGGCCTGCTGTCGGAAATTTTCAAGCCTTCGGAGTTGATAATCGCAATATGCTGGATTTGATCCGCATAGGATACCTTGACTCTTTGGATACGAGGATCGACGGTTTGGGCAGCTTGGTGTGCGGATTTGACAATCTCAATTTTTTTCTCAAGTTCTACCAGATGAGCGGGATTTTTAACTGGATAGTAGTTGTGAGAGAAGGTACGGGAAATGATCTCTGTGCTTCGCTGTTTTTGGCTCCCTGTGGCGATTGACGAGGCGGTGTTGGCGGCCCTTTTCATTTTATCCAAGGAGAGATCATTGGTGTAGGCATAACCGGTTTTTTCTCCACTATGCACTCGGATGCCTATGCCAAGACTGATGCTTTCGGCCGTTTCCTTGATAGTGTCTTCTTCCATGTTGATGTGGTTAAAGACTCTGTGTTCTAGATAGATTTCCGCAAAGTCTCCTCCTCCTGCCAATGCGGTGTTTAAAATGTCCTTAAAATGGCCGTTAAAGAGGCCGAAATCCTTCTCGAGATCCATTGACCGTATGCCTTTCATTTTTATCCTCTCTCAATTATGAGGCCTTCTGTGGGGAGATGCAAGTGGAGGGATGGAACTGCTCAATTGGGGCGATTCATTCTCCTTTTTCGGATCAAAGGGAGTGCGAGGATAAGAATGCTGGCCAATCCGAATAGATATTCCCAAAGATTCGTGACCAGATGAATGCCGCTGGAGATGATGGCCATCCTGGATTCAAAACCCAGAAGGACAAATGTAAGGGCCCAACCGGATTCCCAAGTGCCGAAACCGCCGATCCCCTTCAGTGGGAAATATCCGGTCAATTCCGCTCCCGTGACACCCAGGATGGTTTTCCAGAGACTCAAGTCCGCCATGGAGTATCCGTGACTCCTAAGAAGAGCGAAGAGGAGATAGAATAGGGCGCCGTATTTGGCTGAGCGGATCGCCAGGGAAAGTAAAAATGCCGGCCAATCCGTTTTTTGTTGTTTGAGCGCGCGGATGTCGGTGATTGTCGTCTGGATTTTATCGACTGAGAGTTGAGCCCATTTCCTTTGTTCGGCTCCGGCTGTTTTCAAGGCGAACTGATAGACTCGAAGGAGTGCCCTGCAGAACTCTGGCAGTTTCCAGATAATGGCCAGAAGGAGTATAAAAAAAACTATAGAAATGAGCAGCAGAAGAGGGGTCGACAGAGGAGTGCTTCCCAGGCCAAGGACCAAAATGGCGAGAACAAGAAATGGACTGAGAGAGAGAAAGTCATAGATGAGGGAGACCACAAATGATGATGCGGCCGCAGTGAAGGAATATTTGAGTCTGGCATTCAAAACATATATATAAGACAGTGAGCCGATCCTTAAGGGCAGAAGATCAGCGAAAAGATTGCGGACAAATGTGACCAGAAGGATGTGGCCCCAGCTTATTTTTTGAGGCCAAAGGAGCACTTTGTAACGCCAGGCCCGAAGGAATGATCCGGCGAGAGACAGCGTGAAAAAGGCGAGGAGCGCCGGAATATGGATATTCAAGTATGTTTGCAGAATATCCTTCGCTTCGATTTTAGACAGCAATAACCAGATAAGAGCGACGGAGATGAGAACGGAAAATAAAAAATAGATGACCCTTTTTTTAGGCACACGGGTATCTTAATGATTGCTGC
>CBFDBS010000173.1:0-6227 GCA_965603105.1 uncultured bacterium | reverse complement strand
CTCTTCGACATGGCCTTTTCCGAAAGGACAAGAAGAGCCAGGCCCGGGGGAGCTCCAAAACACTTTTGGGCGGCCGTCAAGACGACATCCACACCCCAATCCGTCATTCTTTCCTCCATCCCTCCGGTAGCGCAAACGCCATCGATGATAAAAAGGTTCTCACGGCTCTTGAGAATTCGCGCATAATCTCTGACAGGAGCGGACGCTCCTGTGGCCGTGTCGACATGAGTGGAACAGACGACAGCATATGATTGATCCGAGAGTCTCTCTTCCAGCTCTTGGGGAAGCACAGCCTTTCCCCACGGACTCTGAATGACATCGCATTCAATACCGAAGGCCATGCCTATCTGAGCCATCCTCTGCCCGAAATATCCCTGGGACAGGACCAAGACTCTTTCGCCTTTGGCCGCCGTATTGAGAAGGGCCATTTCCATAGCCAGAGTCCCTGCTCCGGCAACGATAAACGCCTCTCCCTCCGTGCAGAAGACTATTTTTTTGAGATTGACCAGAGCCTCCTTCATTTCGGCAACAAGAGTCGGGCTGACATGCGATACGGTCGGCTGAGACAGGCTCTGGATGATCCGGGGATGAACCGGTGAGGGTCCAGGTATCAAAAGAAGTTTCTCTTTTTCCATCATGACTCCTTTTTGTTCCAAACAAGAACTTTTCATTTTTATCCAATCTCCATATGAAATCAAGCCCCTTAGCCCCTTTGCATTTCTTTTCTGCTTTTTTTGTATGTTCAGGCCCACTTGGATTATAATGGCCCTTCGCGTCCGCTGATTTTTAAGAAAGAGGTCAAAGCGATGTCGAAACAATCAGTTCTATTCACGCCCATTGCTATCGGAGAGGTAACGATCCCCAACCGCTTCGTCCGCTCGGCCACGCATGATTTTATGGCCGCCAAGGACGGATCCGTCACCGACAGACAAGTCGTCCTTTATCGAAAACTCGCCCAAGGAGAAATCGGACTGATCATCTCCGGCCACGCTTTCATCCATCCGGCCGGCAAGGCGAGTCTCTTCCAGACAAGCGTCCACGAAGATTCAAAAATCGAAGGATTGAGCCGCATCACCCACGCCGTCCATGAGTATCCTTCTAAAATTTTCCTTCAAATCTCCCATGCCGGAAGACAGACCAAGGAAAAATTGTGCGGTTGCACTCCCATGGCTCCTTCAGCCGTCTGGGAACCCGTTTTCAAGGTCATGCCAAAGAAAATGAACAGAAAAGACATCGAAGAGGTTAAGGATTTGTTCATTCAGAGCGGCGGCCGCGCCCAGCGGGCAGGCTTTGACGGAATTCAACTGCATGTGGCCCACGGCTACCTTTTGAGCAGCTTCATCTCCCCCCATACGAACAGGAGGACGGATGACTACGGCGGTTCTGTCGCCAACCGGGCCCGAATAGTGATGGAAATAGTCAGGGGGATTAAAACTCTTACTGGAAAATATTTCCCTGTTATTGTCAAGCTGAACGCCACCGATTCGCTTCCCGGAGGATTGACAACTGAAGAGAGCGTTCAAACCGGCAAGATTTTGGAAAAAGAAGGAGTGGACGGCATAGAGGTCAGCGGCGGAATGGCCGAACAAGGTGAGGGCTCTATCTGGAAGGGGCTCCGTGCCACGGAAGAGGAGGGATACTTTGTCGATTCTGCGGCCAAACTGAAAGAAAATGTCTCTGTCCCTGTTTTGGGACTGGGAGGCATCAGAACCTTGGCCGAAATGGAAAAAATCATCCTCGAGAAACGGGCCGATCTGATATCCATGAGCCGTCCCTTTATCCGTCAGCCTTTTTTAGTCAGAGAGTTCCGGCTCGGACGATTCCAAAAATCTGAATGTTTTTCCTGCAACAGATGCCTCAATCCCCGTGGCATCTCCTGTGCGGAACTCAAAACGCAAAGGGGAACAAAGAGCGGAAAAGCCTCTTAATCCTGGATTATTCACGAGGTAATCCGGTAGCTCTGTCCCTCAAAAACGATGAGAATATTTTTCGCCACAGAGATGTATTTTCCAATCCCGGGTTTAGACCTGAGCAGTTCGAAATACTGTTCCGATCCAAAACGCAGATTAATCAGAGAAGCTTCTTTTTGGTAAACACTGTCCACCCAAATATCGTTTTGAAGATAAAAAGTCTTGTCGTCCCTGTACCTGATCCTTTGAGATTCCGTTCTCAGAGCCTGTTCCTGGGCCTTGAAAGTCTGAGTGGCCTTGGCCATACGAAAAGCTCCGATTCCCGTCACTTTCCCGGCTGCGAGAGCCTCTGCCGCCTCGGGAGCCGCAGCATCCAATTCCTGCCGCTCCTTTTCGGTAACCAGAAACGAGGTGTATGGGGTGACGATGCCGAATCTGATCCCCAAAGCTCTCACTTCATCGATGAGTTCCTTCTGCGGGCCGTGCAGCCGTATTTCCTCCAATAGATATCCGATACGCCGTGTCGCCCAAAGACGGGGAAGAAAATTGTAAGACTCATCGTCCTTCAAATCACATCCTTCGATCTTAAAATCTCTGGTCTCCTTCTCCACTTTGCCTCTCATCCTCACTGTTGCCGGACCTTCTCCCCTGTATTTTCCTATCAAAACAAGCTGAGAACCCTTGAACAGATCAGGGAGCACCCGTGGATAGATATCCCGGACATCTATACCTTCGAATTCGATGGTCAGATCGGAAAGAACCGGCGCCGACATCTTCTCATAAAACTGAGAGATGGCGACCTCGAGATTATCCGATTCGCTCACATAGAGGGACGTTCCACGGTTTTCTGAGGAAATCCTGTCCAAAAGCTCTGTGTTGACATCATAGCCGACTCCGAAAACGAAAACTCGGGTATTTTGGGCGTTCGCCTGACGAACATTATCAAGTATTGTGGATGTGTCCGTCATTCCGACCGTGGGAAGACCATCTGTTAGAAAGAGAATATAAGTGGGGCCTTCGTTCTCTTCGATCATGTTCAATCCCTGGAGAAGAGCTTCGTTGATATTCGTGCCGCCCGAGTCTTCGATATCTCCGATAAAAGAGACCGCCTTTCCAATGTTCTCTCGAGAAGCGGGTACTAAATTTGGAGAAAACAGATCGACTCCATCATCAAAATCAATAAGGGAAAAACGGTCACTTGAATCAAGGTGATTGATAACGAAGCGGGCCGCTTCTTTGGCTTGGATGATCTTTTGTCCGCTCATGCTTCCCGAGCTGTCCAGGATAAAGACAACATTTTTGTTGATGATTTTTTCCTTCGGGCTCACATAGGACGGAGAGGCCAAGAAGAGAAAATACCCATCTTTTCCCTCTTTCCTGTTCATAAAGGACAATCCGATATCATCCTCCGATAGTGAATAGTAGACGATAAAATCTTTGTCCGGCTTGACGTTTTTCGCCTCGAAACTCACCCGCGCCCGATTCTTGTCCAGTTTTCGTACAGACACCTTATGTGTGGGAGAATAGATATTGGAGAGGGGAATTTTTGACTGGAGCTCGACAGAAACAGCCACTTCTTCCAAGGGCCGGTAAGAAAATTTTTCCGTATTCAAAGGATACAGATAGCGGACCAACCTGGCTTCGGATTTCAAGACTTCTGTATAAGAGAGACGGATCCTTTTTTCTCCATGAGCTGGGATGGGAAACACCCTGGCGCGGAACATCTTTCTGCCCACATACTCAAGGAGGGCGGGATCCTTCATCCTGCGGACGATATCCTCATATATTTTTCGGGCTCGATCCCGGTCCAGAATTTCCCCATCGATCCTTTTTTCTCCGACAAACATGGAAAACTCAGAAATGGATGCCCCATCGGGAATCGGAAAAATGTAAAGACCCTCCACATCTCTGGAGTGATGGTTGAAAAAAACCTGGTCGATGGAGGTCCGGGCCACCTGATCCGTAATTTTGACTTCGACCCGGTGATATTTCACACTCAGCTGAGGGATTATCTCTCCCGGCCGAGGTTGAGGTATGATGAATCCGTCGGCTAAAAGGGATGGAGAGAGGAAAGTGAGAACAATAATTGATCCTGTGGCTATAAGCTTGAGTGGAAGGAGATTCAACTTCATGGGTGACCTCCACATGGTGGATTTTTTCTCACTTATTAAAACTCGAACGGCTGCTCTTTCGTTTCAGCTTTAGGTTTTGCTTTTATCCACGTCAATAAAAAGATTTTCGATTTCTTTTTGCACATCAGGAATAGATTCACAGATATGGGCATGAGTCGAAGAGAAATCCTCTCTGTGAGGGCTCAAAATGAAAACATGCGCAATTCCCGCTTCTGCGGCGGCTTGAACATCGAAATGGGAATCTCCAATGACACAGCACTCATCTTTTCTCAAATCGAACCAATCCAAAACAGTCACAAATGGTCTTCCCGAAGGTTTCCAAAGGCCGCTCTCCCGAGTGAGGATGTAGTCAAAATCAAGGTGGAATTTATTCAGTAGAAAGATGACATTCTTTTTGGTGTTGTTCGTCACCAGGGCCTGTCTAACACCAATTCTGGTGAGATAATCCAGAAGTTCGGGAATCCCATTTTTCAAACGTGCTTTCAAGGTGGCTTCGTGCTCGAACTTTTCAAGTTTCTTCCATTTGGCCGTCCTTTCGGGTTCCTCCAAACTCTGCAAATGTGCAAGGATGGGTTTTCCCCGTGTCTCCAGTTCGCTCCGTATTCTTTGCCAATCGTAAGGGACATCGACCAATGTCCCATCCAGATCGAAGATGATGCCTTTGATAGACAATGATGAGCCTTTCGCGGGGGTCAATCTTTTTTTATCCGCCCCACCTCAAAAAGAGGCTCCCCTTTGCAAATCGGGGGCGTGTGGATGATGTAGAGGAGTATGCCGCTGAAAGGGGCGCGGTACGGAGTTTTGTTTTCTCCCAGGGCATCCATCACATAGCCGACTTTTTCGCCCTCTTCGACGTGATAGCCCATCTCCGTGAGCGGATAGAAGAGACCATCCGTATCGGAATAGACGACTTCATATTTGTCGATCCAGATCGGCTCTTCGACCATCACCGGCTGGCCTTCGATCATCTTGAGAAGCCGCATGACATTGAATATTCCTTGGATGTTCCTGACGATGGATTTCTCATCCGTTCCGCCCAGGAATCCTGATTCGGTGGTGATGGCCGGTTTTCCGTACAGAAGGGCGGTATTGCCCAAATAACGAGAATCCGTAATGTCCTGAGTTCTGGAGCTGTCGATGATGATGTATTTGATTCCGAAGGCAAGGGCCATTTCCCGGGATACGTCGCTTATCTCTTGATTGTCACTCAACATCCAATATGTATAGGGGATGAGAGCTTCATTCCCATCACCGCAGTGAAGGTCGATGAGATAATCGCTTTTCTTGATGACCTTTTCGACCAGGACGTTGGCAATCCGCTGGGTTGATGTCCCTTCAGGGTCGCCTGGAAAAACTCGATTCAGATTTTTCCAATCATACGGGTTGTAATAGATGATTCTCTTCTGAAAGCCGGGAGGATTAGCGATATGGACAAGGATCAAAGTCCCCGCCAATTGCGAGGGATCAATCATTTCTTTCAATCGATAGAGGGCTAAAATGGGAGGATATTCGTATCCGTGGACTCCGGCCGCCAGAGTCAAAACGTTCCCTTTTTTTTTGCCGTTAATAACAGTTACGGGAATCTCGCACCCCGGGTCGTTTTTCGCTTGGACCGTAAGATATCCGGAAGCAATTCCTCCAGGACTCACCTTGATGTCCCCTAGAGTGAAGGCCGTATTTTCTTCCATCCCTAAAAGAGTAAGGCTGAAGGCGATGAAAATAAGAAAGGATAACACAAATTTTATGGACTTCTTCCCTGTCATCTCTGACCTCCTTGTTCCGAATTCTCTCCGCTATTGTACTTAAACACCTCTTGTTCGTCTACAAACGGTTTAAAAACAGTTCCAAAACTTTGATATAATCCCATTGAAGGAAAATTGTTGGCTAATCTATTTTTAATTTGATATAATTCGCAATTGAAAATTGGCAACATCAATTATGGGAGACATGTGAATGGGAAAATTTATGGCAATAGTCTTGGGATTGGCCGCCATGGTCGGCGGAGTTCTTCTGGTTGTTTTTGTCTGGTGGCAGGAATTCTATGAACTTGTCCTGGGCTGCATTCCTCCCCTTCTCTTCTTCGGAGGCTTTATCGCCTTGATTGCCGGCATCAGCAGTATCAAAGATGCCAAAAGAACAAAACAGCTGGAGATGGAAACGGAAGAAGCCCCTGCAGCGGTTCCTG
>CBFDBS010000172.1:0-6231 GCA_965603105.1 uncultured bacterium | reverse complement strand
CCTCCTGTGCAGCCGATCGAAATAGTCAGGTAGGTTTTTCCTTCTTCAACAAACCTGGGCATGAGATAATCTATGTGTCTGAGCAACTCTATAAGATACTTTTTCGTCTCTGGTGTGTTCAAAACATATTCCTTAACCGCTTTGTCCCTCCCTGTTTTTTCTCTCAGCCTATCGATATAAAAGGGATTGGGGAGAAAACGCATATCAAAAACAAGGTCAGAGTCCATTGGGATGCCGTATTTGTAGCCAAAACTGACAATCTTGATCTGCAATCTTCGGGAACTTCTTTTGGCAAACTTCTGTGTCAAATTGTTTCTCAGATCGGAAATGCTCATGGCAGACGTATCGATAACATCATCCGCCAATTTTTTGATCTCCGCCAGTCTCTCCCTTTCAAGAGCAACCGCTTCGATCACGGATTTTCCTTTGACCAGCGGATGAGGCCTACGGCTCTCGCTGTATCTTTTGATCAGCACTTCATCGGAAGTTTCAAGAAAAATAACGTAAGGGGAAATTTTATCACGGATCGCTTTCATAGCTTTCGGAAACTCCCTCGAAAAACCCGATTCCCTGACGTCGACAATCAAAGCCACTTTTTCGATCTCGACTTCCTTTCTTTGCCAAAGCTTCACAAAACTGGCAATGAGCTTGGCTGGAAGGTTGTCCATACAGTAATAGCCAAAATCCTCCAGGAATTGACTGGCAACGGTCTTCCCCGATCCCGCCAGCCCGGTTATAATGAGGAAACGGTCATTCTTCACTTTTCTCCCCTTGTGCTTGGCTCCTGGGACAAGGCGCGATCCATTTTCTTTAGAAGGTCCTCCGTTGCATGATATCCATTCTGCCGGCAGAGATAAACCTTGCAGGCCACTTCGATCAACGTCGCAATACTTCTGCCCGGGGCAACAGGGATGATGATTTGCGAGGCTTTCTTCCCCAAAATTTCATAGGAATCAGGAAATTTGAGTCCAAGCCGGTCATACTCTCTGCCTTCCTCCCAACGTTTGAGATTTATGACCAGGTCTAATCTCGCCCCTCGACAGAGAGAATCGGCCCCAAATATCTCTTTGATATTGATGATCCCTAAACCGCGGATTTCCATGAAATTCCTGCTGAAATCAGGTGCAGTTGCGTACAGGCTTTCTTGATTCTGCGAAAACAGTGTCACGTCGTCCGACACAAACCGGTGACCTCGGGAAATGAGTTCCAGGGCGCTCTCGCTTTTCCCTATCCCGCTATCGCCTACGATGAGAACCCCCAATCCAAACATCTGAAGCATCCCTCCCGGGACGAGCAATTCGTTCGAAAGAGAGCGCACAAGAAAATCCTTCACAGCCTTCTGACAGGTGCGGATCGATGCCTCGGCCACAAAAAGGGCCAAGCCCTTCTCCTCTACTTTCAATCTCAGTTCAGGAGGAGGGGCGATTCCCTCGGGCAATACGACACAAGAAATACCTCCGTCCAGCAAGTTTGCGAAAAGAGCCAATTTATTCCTTCGCGATAGGCTCTTGAAGGATAGAATTTTCCTTTTCCCCAGAATCAAGACCGGCGAGGAGGCACTCATCGAGGAGACAGAAACCATCGATTTCGTAAATCCTTTTCTCCCCGTAACGGGATGGAGGCTCAATAGTTCTTTTGTTTGGTTGAAAAAATTTTTGACCGAAGGAGAAAGATCCTTCCCTCTACCCATTTATCTTTTCTTCTCCCTCCCTGATAACCTCAAGAATCGTGCTGATATTTTTGGCATCCAGGATTTTCTTGAGCAAAGGCCCGGATTTTCTCACCAGGTGGGCGATTGCGGCTAATATTTGCAAATTGAGACTCGGGTTATCAGGAGAGGAAACCACTAAAAAAAAGACATGTGAGGGATTCCCGTCCAGGGAATGGAAATCGACTCCTGTTTTGGAAAGAGCCAGAAGAATGATAGGATTTTTTGTCCCCTTCAACTTGCAGTGAGGAATGGCCACCCCATCTCCGATAGCTGTGCTGCCAAGTTGTTCTCGTTGGAGAAGCCTTTCGTACAGCTCTTTCTCTTTAGTGATCTGCTCGCTTTTTTTCAGGTAATCCACCATTTCCTTGAGGATTCCCTCTCTATCTTGAGACTCGAGGTCGAGAATGATCATATCTTGCATCAATAGATTGTGTATCTTCAATGTCTGCTCACCTGTCTAGAAATATCATTCAGGTTCAATCAAACCGAAGTTTCCATCTTTTTTGCGGAAAACCACGGTCCACTTTTCGGATTCAAATTTCCTGAAGACAAAAACGTCCTTTCTTCCTGACTCCAACTGAAGAACCGCTTCTTCTATGGTCATGGGTTTGAGAGAGTAGTCGCGGCTCCTGATAATCTTTTTCTGCTCATCCCCTTCTAGAAGGGGAGGTTCTTCTAAAGTTCTGTTTTTTCTTCTCTTTCTTTCCCGGAGTTTTTCCCTTTCCTTTTTAATCCTTTTTTCGATGTGATCGAAAGCAACGTTCAAGGAACTGATCATATCCTGTGTTTCTTCAACCGAGTTGAGTGTCATTCCTCTCGCTTTCACATTGATCTCCACCTTGTTCCTGTACTTTTCGACCGACAGTATCAGATCCGCTTCGATCGATTCGTCCAGTCTCCTTTCCAAAGACTGAAGTCTTCTCTCGCAATATTTTTTAATATCAGGCGTGATTTCCGTATTCCTTGCCGTGAAATTAATTTTCATTCACTGTCCTCCATCCAATACTTTCTCTTCCTCATATGGGAAGGCTGAATTTTGAGCTGTTTTCTGTATTTGGCCACCGTCCTCCGGGCAATTTTAAGATTCTCCCTGCCCAGGATATCTTCAATCTCTAAATCACTGAGAGGGCTCTTTCTGTCTTCGCTGTCAACCAGTTTCCTTATCCTCTCTTTGACACGGAGAGAGGAGATATCCTCACCAAAATCCCCTGAAAGGGATTTATGGAAGAAATACTTCAAGGGAAAAACTCCCCGGGGTGTCATGATGTATTTGTTGGCCACGACACGTCCGACCGTGGATTCATGCACCCCGATCTCCTGAGCCAGTTCGATCAATGTCAGGGGCTGAATAAAGTCGAGCCCCTGCTCAATGAAATCCTTCTGTCTTTCGAGAATGTAATTGGAGACTTTATAAATCGTTTGATTCCTTTGATCGAGACTGCGCAGGAACCAAAAGGCTTTTTTCAATTTATCTTTTAAATAGAGCCGCGCCTCTTTATCCTCTTTTGAAGCCTGGGCCAGAAGCTTTCGGTAATAATTATTGATCTTCAAGCGCGGTAAACCTTCGTCATTCAAGACAATCTTCAGCTCACCGTCCTCTTTTTTGATAATGATATCCGGAACCACATAAAAAGTTCTTTCTTCGCTGTATTTTCTTCCCGGAGTCGGATCCAGGCCTTTTATGACTTCGATGTGAGCTTTGATATCCTGGAGGCTCAATCCGAGCTTCCTGGCCAGTTGGGAAAAATCCGATCTCTCCAGAAGGGCGATATGCTCATCCACGATCTTCCTTGCAATCTCATCATCGATCTGGAAATAATCCAGTTGTTCCAACAATGATTCTTTGAGCGAAAGACTGGCTGCCCCCACCGGATCGAATTTTTTCACTTTGTCCCGAATCTTTTCGACATCTTCGACTGTCGATCCCATGGCTTCCGCAACTTCCTCGACCGAGACAATCAAATATCCGTCCTCATCGATATTGCCGATAATGTACTGAGCGATCTCTTTCTCTTTATCGTCAAAAAAAGTCAGATTCGCCTGCCAATTGAGATGATCCCAAAGAGAGATGCTCTTGGTGACTGTATTTTCCAGAGGAGGAGCTTCTCTTCTCTCTAAGGTAGAATACCTGAATCCATCATCCAAATACTGATGGAAATAGGATTCAATGTCTTCGCTGTCATCCTGAGCCTGGGAATCCGAATCAGTGTCCTTATCGAAATCCGCCGCTCCCTCATCTCCTTTAACCTCTTCCCCTTCTCCCGGTTTGTCTTCGTCGGCTTTCTGCTCGAGAGTTTCCTCTTCGGCTTCAAGCATTGGATTCTCAGACAATTCCGTGTCGATTATCTCGATCAACTCGAGATTCGTCAAAGGCAAGAGCTTGATTGCCTGTTGGAGAGCAGGAGCTAGGATGAGTTTCTGGACCTGCTTCTGATGCAGCTGTTGTTTTAGTGCCATATTCAATCCTGTCGATTCATTCTACGGCGTATTCAATCCAAATTAAAATATTCTCCAAGATAATTTTGCCTCACTAATTCCGAAGACACCAGCTCTTCGGGAGTCCCTTCCTCCAAGAGCCTCCCTTTATCAATGATATATGCTCGATCCGTGATCTTCAATGTCTCTCTCACACTGTGATCGGTAATGAGCAGGCCAATATTTTTTTTCTTCAAGGAAACGATGATTTCCTGCAGATCATTAATAGCCAGAGGATCGATTCCGGTGAAGGGCTCGTCGAGAAGGATAAACACTGGGTTCATGATGAGGGCACGGGCAATTTCAAGGCGTCTTCTCTCTCCGCCGGAAAGCGTGTAGGCCTTGGCCTCAGCCAGTTTTTCCAAACCAAACTCATCCAGGATGTCTTCCAGATCACCATTCCCTCCCCCCTTAGAAAAATCGCGAGAGATCTCCTTTACAGATAAAAGATTATCCGCAACATTCAGTCTCCTGAAGGCGGATGGTTCTTGGGGAAGGAGGCAAAGCCCCTTTCTTGCTCTCAAATACATAGAAAGATTCGTGATCTCTTCTCCATCGAGAAAGATCCGTCCCGAATCTTGGCGGATGAGGCCTAGGATCAGTGAGAAAGTAGTCGTTTTCCCGGCTCCGTTCGGACCGAGAAGGCCGACGATTTCTCCCTTTTTGAGCGAAATGGACACATCATCGACGACTTTTTTGTCATGGTAGCTTTTCTTCAGACCGATAGCTTCTAGATGATCTTTCATTTCTCAGGATCTTATGACTGAAAATGATCTTTCTTGCCCTTGATTTTCAACGATGATTCTATCATCGGCCAGGTAAAAAGTCAATTTGTCACACTCGATTCGCCCCTTATTCTTATCCACAAAAACTGCATTTCCCATGAGGACAATGGTCTCCTTTTCCACATCAAATTGAGCTCTCTTTCCCTTGGCTTCGAACTGCTGTTGAGAGATCACCACATTTCCTTCCGCCAACATTTTTTGCATCCCCTCACCTTCCTCTTCCATATCGATCCAGATCGATTCTGATCTCAAGTCGACATCTCTGGCGCGGAGCGAACAACGCTCCTGAAATACAATCGTTTTGTTGTCCGGATCGATAGCCATTTTCTGGCCTCCAACCTCAACCCTCACCTCCTCGCTCGAACTCTTCGAAGTGTAGGGGAAAACAGCAATCACAGGGCCCTCTCCGTAGATCTTGCCTGTTTCCTTGTCAATGGTCAATTCTTCGGCCATCAGGATCTCTTTCTCCTGCCAGCTTTTTGTCCCTCCACTGAATGTATAACGCTTCGATCTGTCATTGTATCTCATTTCGTCGGCGGAAACGAAAACAGACTTTTCCTGAGAAAAAAAGCCCATTGACCTCTCCTCCTGATTTGGGTTGAGGATGACCTTGACACCTCCTGCCGCATTCAGATTATTGTTGTCCGTATCCAAAAGGATGTCTCCGGCGGAGATTTCAAAAATCCCGCTCTTGAGTCTCCCTTTCATTTCCTCGCTTCCCTTGATCTGCAGGCCTTTTACGGCTTCTACAATCACAAGAGACTCCCCTTCGATAACTCTTTGATTAGCTGTTTTCCTGTCTTCATCCAGCAGTCTTGCCTGCCCGATGGCATGGAATTCCCTCAATTCCCCGGTACGGCTCAGAACGAACTTGAGAAAATCCGATTCACCTTCCCTCGTATCTCCGGATGGAGAAAAAAATTGGAAGCGGCAATGGCCGGTCGCCTCAACGGCATGCACTTTGAAAAAATCCACGAATGTCTGGAGCAAAACCTTATCCGCCTGAAACCTCCGTTCGGTTCCCTCGCCGCTTTCTTCAACAAGAATTCCCTCAACATGTCCCTCAAGGTGAATGAACCGCACATGCTCTTCATTTGCATACAGTTCGAAACCAACCGAATCGGCCGATCCCCGGCTTCGATCATGAAAGAATTTGACCTGACCCTCTATGCGCCCCTTTTTACTTTGGCGGGAATAGGCCAAGGAATCGCCTTCGATAAGGAGCGGAAAAGCGGTGTCCAGACGAGGAGTGAAACGCAG
>CBFDBS010000171.1:0-6232 GCA_965603105.1 uncultured bacterium | reverse complement strand
AGCCGAGGCTGCGGCCAAAGAACTCCATGAAGTGGTCCTGTCCAATCTTAAATACAGCCGGATCTTCCAACCCGTTCCCGATTCCTATTATTCCTGGATCCGACCGCTGGACCCAGCTAATATTCTTTTCAAAGACTGGGAGTCTATTCAGGCTCAAATCCTCTTTGCCGGAACCGTCTCCAAAGAGGGCAACGGCAATTTGCTGTTCAACGGAGAGCTTTACGACATCAAGGCCGGAGAGCGCATCACGGGCAAGAGGTATACAGGCGACAACAGCCTCCTCCGGCTCATGGCCCACCGGATGTCGGACGAGGTCGTCAAGATGTTCGGCGAGACGCCCTTCTTCCAGACCAAAATCGCCTTCATTTCCAACAGGGACGGCAATTGGGAGCTGTACATGATGGACTACGACGGCTACAACCAGACCCGTCTCACCTACAATGAAACCCAGGATTACATGCCGGCCTGGAGTGCAGACGGGAGGAAAATCGCCTACACAGCCTACCGGGGAGGCGAAGCCGCACTCTGGCTTTATTCCATCTATGAAGGAACAAGGACATTGATTTTCGACCGGGGGACGAGCTTTTCACCGTCCTTCTCCCCGGACGGAAAAAAACTGGCCTTCAGCACGACGGAAGAAGACGGCAACACGCAAATCTACGTGGCCAGGCTCAGCGACACAGATCCGGTCAAAGTGATAGAGGTCAGGAAACTGACCTTTACGAAATCGAACAATTTGGCACCGACCTGGTCTCCGACCAGCCGGCAGATCGCCTTCACCTCGGACAGAAGCGGTTCCCCCCAGATTTACGTCATGGACGCCGAAGGGTCCAACATCGAACGCGTCAGTTTCGGCGGCAGCTATTTCGACGGCCCCGCCTGGTCTCCGACAGGGGACATGATCGTCTATGTCTCCCGCGTCAACAATATCTTCGATATCTATGTCCTGAACCTCAAAACAAACCGGGTCATCAAACTGACGGAAAGCAACGCCCGCAACGAATCACCCACCTGGGCCCCGGACTCCCGTCACATCGTCTTTGCATCAAATTTGAGCGGGACCGTTCAGCTCTGGTCCATCGACACCGATGGCACCAACCTGCGGCGGTTGACTTCGACAGGAGAGAACATTCTTCCCGAGTGGTCACGTTAACTTCATCCATGAAAAACGCGCAAAACAAATTTCGAGAAAAACTTCAGCTCCCATTTGACTTATATATCATTTATAGGTATATAATTAGGGCGGTCACGATGACGTTCCTAACAGAACAGATGAGATTATACGCAAACTAAGGAGGCAACATGAAAAAAACGATCGTATTATCTCTGGTTTTCCTGCTGATTTTTGGAATGACCCTTTCCTGCAGGAAAAAAGTTGAAGAAACCCCACCTCCTCCACCTCCTCAGGTCGAAGAACAGCCTAAAGTTGAAAAAGTCGAAAGACCTGTGGTTGTCAAAGAACCTGAACTGACAGAGGAAGAGATTTTTGCCAGAAAAACACTCGAAGAGCTCAACAGGGAAACTCCGGTGCAGATGATCCATTTCGACTATGATAAATATTTTGTTAGAGAAGACGCGAAGCCCGTCCTGGAAGCCAACGCCGCCTATATGAAAAAGTGGAATTCAGTCAAAATATTGATCGAAGGGCACTGTGACGAAAGAGGCACCGAAGAATACAACCTCGCCCTGGGGGAAAAACGGGCCAAAAGCGCTTTTGACTATCTCGTTTCACTGGGAATTTCGGCCAGCAGGATAAAAACAATCTCCTATGGCAAAAGCCAGCCCACTGATACCGGTCACAACGAAATCGCCTGGCAGAAAAACAGGCGAGATCAGTTCACCATCATCGAAAAATAGCCTATGAAAAAAGGGTTTGTTTCTCTCGTAGCCCTTTTTCTGACCGCAACCTTGCTTTCCGCGGAAACGGATCAGAGCAAGAAGATATACGAGCTCATCTACGAGGACCTTCAACGTCTTTCTCAGCATGTTTTGGAGCTGGACAAGAAGATCGATTCGAACAGTTCGGACATAAAGGCTCTCACCAAGATGCTTAATGAAGTGCTCACTCTCAATCAACGCTTGCAATCCGAACAGGCGAGCCTGAAAGAAGATCAAAAACAAATACCTCCTCAGATCCAAATCGTTCTCTCAAGGCTGGATGTGTTGAACAGGAATCTCAATACGTTTGTTGGGGAACTGGCGGAAATAAAATCGATAGTCATGGCCCTGAACTCCTTGCCCGGCCAAGGACAGACAACGGAAAACCAAGCGGAGCAGACGTCCACCGTGCAAAAAACAGCCGCTCAAGAATCCGGTCAGGAGGTAGGTAAAGGCGCCGCTGCCGAAGGAAAAGAGGCTCTATCCGAAACCCAGACAAACGAGCAGCCAGCCATCAAAGACCTGCCCCGCCTCTCCCCGCAGGAAGTTTATAATCTCGCCTATTCCGACTATCTCAAAGGGAACTATCAGATGGCCATCGATGGTTTTACGCTCTATCTCTTGCAGTTTTCAGACAGCCCCGTTGCAGACGATGCAGCTTACTGGATCGGAGAATGTCACTTCAGTCAGGAGAATTTCGAAGAAGCCATAGATCAGTTCAATGAATTGATCCTCAACTATTCCACCGGAGACAAGATTCCCGCCGCTTATTTGAAAAAGGGAATCAGTCTCCTCGAATTAGAGAGAAACGAGGAAGCGCTTTCGGTCTTCAAGCTCTTGATCAGCAAATATCCCTATGAAGAGGAAACAAGAATTGCCCAGGAAAAAATAAAGGAGATCCGTCTGAACCATGCGTGACATCAACAGCCTCAACAGAGTCCTTCTTATCGGTCGGCTGGGACAAAACCCCGAATTGAGGTATATCCCCCAGTCCGAGAGAGCCGTGGCCAATTTCTCTCTTGCCACCAATGAACGACTGTTCAATCCCTCCACGAATGAGAGCGACATCCGCGTCGAGTGGCATCGAATCGTTGTCTGGGGAAAGCTGGCGGAATTCTGTGAAAAATACCTCACCCAAGGAAAACAGATTTTGGTGGAAGGGAAAATCCGGACACGCAACTGGCAGGATAAAGACGGAAACAAACGGTACACGACTGAAATACACGCCCAGAACATCGTCTTGCTCGGGAAAAGAGAAGACACGGACTCAGGGGAACAGTTTTCGGAGAGATCCGTTCCCGATTTCCCAGGTGGTGAATCCAAAGCCATAAAAACCGAAGGTGAAGAGGACGACGTCCCCTTCTGAACTTTGCGCAAAAAAATCCAGAGCCCGATTTCTGGGGAAAACCACACACTCTCTCTTCTCTTTCTATAGGAGAGATATCCAAGAGGAGGTCTCATGTGTTTCGACGGTTCACCCAACCAAGAACAACCGTTCCAAGACGGCATTATCGAAGACATCCGCCCATGGGGAAAATTCCGATCGTATCCACATCGAAAAGCCTCCAGCGTCAAAATCATCACTGTCAATCCCGGCCAGGCCCTCTCCCTGCAGTATCACAACAACCGCAGCGAATCCTGGATCATTCTTGATGAAGGACTGGAAGTCACCGTAGGAGACAGAGTCTGGGAACCGGCTAAAAACGAGGAAATCACGATTCCTCAAAAGGCAGAACACCGGGTACGCAATACGGCGACAGAATCAGCCCGGTTTTTGGAATTCTGGATAGGGGATTCGGATGAAACGGACATCGTCCGTCTTGAAGACAGCTACGGACGGAAGTGAAAGGATTCTATCTTGTCTGACCCAGCAGCAAAGCCTTGGGATGTTTGGCCAATACCCTTTCCAGGATAAGCTCTTCGATTTCTTGAGCGGTTTTGAGATTCATAGCCTCCTGGACAATCCTCTGAACGGTGGAGAACTCGACCGATCTCAGGGAGTTCTTGATCCTGGGAATGAAGATCGGATTCATGCTGAAGCTTTTCAGCCCGAACCCAAGAAGGACCAGCGCCGAGAGCGGATCGGCAGCCATCTCGCCACAAACGGTGATCTCTTTTCCCTCTTTCTGGGCCGTTTCGATGATGAATTTGATGACCCTCAGGATGGCGGGATGGAGGGGTTTGTACAGATAGGAAACGAGCTCATTGGACCTGTCGACAGCCAGGTAGTACTGAATAAGATCATTGGTCCCGATGCTCAGATAATCCACTTCCTTGACCAGCAGATCTGTGATGGCCGCAGCGGCCGGGACTTCTATCATCACCCCCAATAGGATACCGCGGTCGAACTTGATTTTTTTGGCCAGGAGTTCCTCCTTGACCTCGTTGAAGATCAATTTCAACTCCACGACTTCTTCGATTTCCGTGACCATAGGAATGAGAATTCTGACATTCATCTGAGCGCTCGCTCTGAGTATGGCTCGAAGCTGAACCTTGAACAGCTTTCTGTCGCGGAGAGAATAACGGATCGCTCTCAATCCCAAAGCAGGATTGGGCTCCTTTTTGATATTGAGCTGGGGAAGAGTCTTTTCCCCCCCGATGTCGATCGTACGGATGTAGACAGGTGAAGGATAGGCGTCCTTGGCTATCTTTGAATAGATCCGGAAATGATCATCTTCAGAGGGAAGGGAAGACTTTTGCAGATAGATGAACTCCGAGCGGAAAAGACCTATGCCCTCGGCCCCCAGGGAAAAGGCCATGTTGACCTCTTCAGGAAGTTCAATGTTG
This sequence comes from uncultured bacterium, assembly GCA_965603105.1. Classification (GTDB taxonomy): domain Bacteria; phylum Acidobacteriota; class Aminicenantia; order Aminicenantales; family Aminicenantaceae; genus CBFDBS01. The sequence goes on along the minus strand of CBFDBS010000171.1, from coordinate 1,567 downwards.
GCCATCGGTAAAAATTGTATTCCGTCGAGTGTCGTCGATTTCAGTTTGGCTGTTTTCTGCAGTTCCTTCCGATAGCCTTCATATTTTTCTTTCTTACTGGCGAACTCCTTGCGGATGGCCAAGGGAGGATTGATAATGACCTCGCCGTCCGTCCCATCCACGATCAGGCAGTCTCCCTCTCTCACTATCTTAGTGATATCTCTCACTCCCATGACGGCCGGAATATTGAGAGACCGGGCGAGTATGGCGGTGTGTGAAGTCGGTCCTCCCATCTCAAGAGCAACCGCCAAAATATTTCCCCGGCTCAATCCCAGGGCCGCCTCCGAAGGGAGAAGATCATGGGCGACAAGAATTCTTTCTTTGGACTCCTTTTTATCAGTCCAGCCGGAAGGCTTGAGGTTCAAATATATTTTAGAAAGGACATCACTGACATCAGACTGTCTCTGTCTGAAATAATCATCGGCGATGGAATCGAAGAGCTGTGCATATTTCTCGTGAACTCGAGATATGGCCCATTCGGCCCGGCAGCTTTCCTCCCTAATGATAGTGTCGAGACTCGATCTCAGCGATTTGTCTTCAAGAATCAAGATGTGGGCCTCAAAAATGAAGGCGTGCTCCTCACCGATCCTGTCTTTGATTTCCTCCTTGATGGCCTGGAGCTGATGATGAGTCATCTCCAGCGCTTCCTTCAGGCGAGCGATCTCTTTAGTGATGAGTGCGGCCGGAATGGGATCCTTCCTGGAGGTAAAGATCACTTTTTCTTTGAGATGGATGTTTCCCACCGCAATACCCGGGGAAACTCCAATACCTCGCAGCCTGAAATAATCCATGTGACTATTCTTCTTCGGTAAACCTGTTTTTGATAAGAGCAACCAATGCTTCCAAGGCCTCTTTCTGGTCTCTGCCTGAGACGACAAGAGTGATTTCCGACCCTTGAACGGCAGCAAGAGTCAGAATTCCCAGGATGCTCTTCCCGTCAACCTGGTTTCCATCCTTCTCAATTTTGACTGATGCGGAAAATCGATTGGACAAGTGGACAAATTTCGCCGCCGCCCGAGCGTGCAAGCCCAGTTTGTTAATGATAGTGACTTTTTTATAAATCATTGAAGCGAATCGAGCTCAGTTCCGGAAATTGAGAAGAGCGCTTGCCAGATGAATATTCTTCTTCCCTTGTTCAACAACTTTTTTAGCGACCTCCTTCAAATTATTGCTTCTCTGAAGAGAAGCAAACTTGATGAGCATGGGAAGGTTGACGCCGGTTATTATTTCAATTTGATTATCCAATAAGAAGCTGAAACTGAGATTGGAGGGGGTGCCTCCGAACATATCGGTAAAAATAACGACACCGTTCTTTTTATTGACCTTCTGCAAGCTGTGGTTGATTTTCTTCTTCGACTCTTCAACATCGTCATACCATCCAATGGAAATGGCCTCAATATTGACTACTTCTCCAAGGATAATATTCAGAGCATTGAGCAGCTCCTCAGCCAGTTTACCGTGAGAAACGATGATGCCGCCGATCATATCACTCGTATTTGACGCGGATCAAAACCAAACATCCTCTCCT
>CBFDBS010000170.1:0-6279 GCA_965603105.1 uncultured bacterium | reverse complement strand
TTTGACTCCGCATACCCCTGAGCCCTGATCTTTTCGAGAACGCTGTGGACAAGTCTTTCCGGCACCTCAAGAGGGAAATCTAAGGAGTCTTCCTCGATGCCGATCTTAGTCAGAAGCCTGAGATTCTTATTGACCACATGCATGCTCTCATCGACAGGTTCCAATTGCTCCGTGTAAAAAACGGAGGCTCCCCGCTCTCTCAGGTTTTTTTTATGAAATCCTATCCTTTTTTTTGCCCTGCTGAGGTAGGCGAATAGACCGGATTTGATCAAACCCTGAAAATCCAGTGCGATCCGGTCCTTGTCACGAATTGCTCCCAGCACGCTCCGGGTTTCCCCCCAGAATCTTCTCGATGTCACAGGCCATTTCTTCAAAGACATGACGATGATCCTGTCCAATCCGGGAACGAGTTCGAGGATTTCTTTTCCTTTTTCCTCGACGAACCAGGAAATTTCCGCCAGGGGGAAATTCTTCCTCAAAGCGGCAAAGGCGGGCAGAGTGTGGATGATGTCGCCCAGAGAACTGAGCCTGATGATCAAGAATCTGTCCATTTCAGCTTTCAGAAGACACTCTTATCCTTGCTTTTTTTAATGACCTCAAAAATATTGGATGTTGACCGGACCTTAGGGCCTCCCGTTATGGCGATTTTTCCTCCGTAACCGAGGGTTGTTTCCCTTTCCGGAACAGTTTCCTCGGAGTAATCGGATCCCTTGGCATGAACATCGGGCAGGAGAGCGAGAAGTATCCTTTCGACATTGTCTTCATCGAAGAGAATGAGATAGTCCACAAAATAAAAAGAAGCGAGAATCTCGGTCCTCTCGTCTTCCTTGAGGATTGGCCTTCCTTTTCCCTTCAGTCTGCTGACTGAGGAATCGCTGTTGAGGGCGACAACTAAAATGTCTCCTTGATTTTTGGCCTCTTTCAAATAACGCACATGTCCCACATGGATAAGGTCAAAACAGCCGTTGGCCAGAACAATCCGTTTTCCTCTCCTTTTCTCCGCTTGAAGGATTTTAGCCAGGTGGTCGAGACTGTGGAGTTTTTTCAATTTTTTTTGAGGATCGAGCGTTTGAGCTCATCCGGAGTTAGAGTGGCCGTCCCTTTTTTCATGACAACCAGGCCGCCGGCATGGTTGGCAATTTGGGCTGCTTCTTTGAATTTTCCCCCGCAGGCCAAAACCAGGGAAAAAACACTGATGACCGTATCCCCGGCCCCCGTGACATCGACGATGTCGGTTGTCCCCTGGACCGGAATGGCCACCGGATTCTTTCCCCTTTCGAAAAGGATCATTCCCCGGGAACCTCGAGTGATGAGGACGGCCTCGGCTTCGGTGGCCAACATGAGCTGTCTTCCCGCCCGATGGATGATTTTCTGATTGTCGTTGATTTCAATCTTCAGGGCATCCTCCACTTCGGGTTCGTTGGGAGTGGAGACTGAAATCCCTTTAAAATCCAGAATCCGGAACCTGGAATCCAGCGTGACCGGGATTGCGGCCCGGCGGTAAATGGGGAGAACCTTCTGATAAACATCTTTTTTAACCACAAAGTAATTGTAATCAGAGATCAATAGGGATCGAGCCTGGTCCTTCAGCCCCTTTAGAGAGTTGAACAGAAAGCTTTTTATTGTGTCATCTTCAGGGGCATGCCCTTCATGATCGATGCGCAGGATCTGCTGCTTTCGCGCGGTCTCCTCCCCGGCAAAGATTCTCGTCTTGGTTGGAGTGGCGAATGCTTTGCTCCTCTTCAGATATTTGGTGGGAATCGACTTTTTTCTCAGGATATGGATTATGTTTTCTCCTGCTGCATCTTTCCCAATGACACCTACGGGAATCGGCTTTGCCCCGAGCGCATGAAGATTGAGAAGAGAATTTCCTGCTCCTCCCAGGGAGAAATCTTTGTTCTTGTAGCTGAGGATGAGAACAGGTGCCTCCCGGGATATACGCCGGGTGTTTCCGTAGAGGTATTCATCGAGGAGGATGTCTCCCCAAACGATGACCTCCTTTCCGGGGAAGGAGTCGATGATTTCGAGAATTCTCTTGTTTTTCTTGTTCACTTGTTCTTCAGACCAAAATTTTTATCAAAAAACAGGGGATAAATCAATTTATATTCGGATAACATTCATGTTAGACTTTGATTTTGTTTTCATATGGCACTTAAAAAGATCATCGACAAACTCGAAACTTTAGCCGATCCGGCAGCCGCCCAGGGGATGGCCAGATACGGGATTTGGGCCAAGACCGTCTACGGGGTGTCCATTCCAAATTTGAGAAGGATAGCCAAGGAAACAGGAAGAAACCAGATTCTTTCCCTCCGGCTCTGGAAAAAAGAGAACAGGGAAACGCGGATACTGGCGGCCATGATCGGTGAACCGGACAAGATTACCGAAGAGCAGATGGAGGATTGGGTCAGGGGATTTGATTCCTGGGAAATATGCGATCAGTGCATTATGAATCTGTTCGAGAAGACTGAACACTCATACCGGAAAGCCATCGAGTGGTGCGTGCGAGACGAGGAATTCGTCAAGAGGGCCGGATTCGTTTTGATGGCTCGGCTGGCTGTCAGCGACAAAAAGGCCCCGGATGAGAAATTCATTCAATTTTTTCCCTTGCTTAAGGATGGAGCTTGTGACGGAAGAAACTATGTGAAGAAGGCCGTCAACTGGGCGATTCGTCAGATCGGGAAGCGGAATATGCCGTTGAATTTTGCGGCCGTCGCTTTGGCCGAAAAGATTAGAATGATGAACTGCACCAGTGCCCTCTGGATTGCCGCAGACGCTCTCCGCGAGCTGAAAAGTGAAGCTGTTCTGAAGCGGATCAAGGTATGAATTGGTCGAAAATCTTTCTTGATTCCCTTCTGGCTTAGAATGAGAGTTGTGGATCAATCTCCTCTCCGCTAAATCTCAGCAGGCTCAATACATACTTACCTTCTTCCCTTGCTCAGAAGCTATCACAGTTATGGAAATGCTTACATCTGAATTTTTAAAATTGCAATGTGGCAAAAAACATGATAGAGTTCAACGTTTTTTTATAAAGGATAATAATGAAAAAAACTCGTTTGTTTCCCCTTACAATTTTTCTCAGTTTTCTCCTTTTTGCCTCTCCTCTTGTTGCCGGGCAAGATCAGCTCGAGAGTGAAGAGATGATGAATGGAGCGCCGAAAATTTTTCTGGACTGCCAGCGCTGTGATAAGGACTTTATCAGGACCGACATCAATTTTGTCAATTATGTTCGAGACCGCAAGGATGCGGATATCCATGTTCTCATAACAACCCAGGGGACGGGCAGCGGTGGACAGGAATACACCATGAATTTTTTGGGTTTGAATGATTATGAGGGGATAAACAATACTCTCATCTACAGCTCGAAAAGAACAGATACGAGAGATGAAGTCAGACGCGGCATGGCCCATGTTTTAAAAGCCGGCTTGATCCCTTATGTCGCCAGAACACAAGTCCTGAGTCACATCTCATTTGATTACAAATTCAAGGCGGAATCCCAGGCTGTGAAGGACAAATGGGACTTCTGGGTTTTTTATGTCAGTCTCCGCGGCGCGCTCAGCGGGCAAAAGACCTACAATTCTTCCGAAGTCAATGGGAACATTTCGGTCAACAGGGTGACGTCCCAATCCAAGCTGCGCCTGGGTCTCTCGGCCGAATTCAATGAAAGAAATTTCGAGGTGGGGGAAGAGACCATTACCAGTCCCTCGGAACAACAGAATTTTTCGGGACTGTGGGTCGGGAGCTTAAGTGAACACTGGTCTTTCGGAGGGTGGTTGGGAGTCAACTCCAACTCTTTCAACAATACAAAATTCCGTTCCTATATCGCACCTGCGCTTGAGTACAATGTCTTCCCATATACAGAGTCAACCCGGAGACAGCTACGCCTTCTCTACAGAATCGGCATCAGTTTCAATAAATACAGGGAAGAGACCATTTATGAAAAAATGTCCGAAACTCTGTACAGCGAATCTTTGCGTATCACGTGGGCCCAGACCGAGCCCTGGGGAAATGTCTCCGCTTCTTTGGAGGGTTCACATTATTTCCATGATTTCAGCAAAAATGAGCTAGTCCTTTCCGGAAATCTATCCTTCCGTCTCTTCAAAGGATTTTCCTTCAATATCAACGGCCGCTATTCGAGGGTTAAAAATCAGCTCTCTCTCCCCAAGGAAGGCGCCAGCCTCGAAGAGATCCTGCTTCGTATCAAGGAGCTGGAGACCGACTACAGATATTCGCTGTCAATGGGTGTGAGCTATACCTTCGGATCCATCTTCAGCAATGTGGTCAATCCCCGCTTCGGCAGATAATCCATTCGAATCCACTTCCGTCTTTTTGAAATTCACTTTCGTTTCCGGGGGAGTGTTTTCTGCGATTATCTATCCGGTCAGATATCGACGCTGATCAATCGATTTTTTTTGCTTCTCTTTTGAAGTCTCCCTGCCTCAATACAAGGCCTGTGACATTTCCTTCATTGTCCCGGACGAAGCGGATTTGGATATAGGGATCCGTCGAGAAAAAGGTAGTCGTGTTTTCAACAAAAAATTTTGTCGCAATCTGACCGGTGGGCTGGATAAGCAGATAGTAATCTTCGTAACTCACTATTAATCTGTATTCAGGGGTGACTTCGTATGTTCCCTCATAGAGTTGATAAATAGAAGGATCCAGACGGAAATATTTCTTGATTTCCGGGATAAAATGCGGCCATTGATAAGCATCCGAGAGAGCCCGGCAGATTTCATCGATAAGGTATTCCCCGTTATCACTGTTGGTCATGATGACGGCGCCCTGACCTTTGACGGGATATGCCACTAAAAAGCAGGAGAATCCGTTGTTTCGACCATGGAGATAGAAATGAAGGTCGTCTCCTCTGTCCTCGACGTAAAGCCCGAGGCCCCAAATCCCGCATTGTATAGAAAGCATTTCTCTCGCTATGGCCGCCTCAATAACGGTCTGGGATTGTCCCAGGGCTGCTCGCATGAGATCGATGGCGAATTGGGCCAGATTTGAAGGGGAGGCCCAGAGTCCTCTGGCGGCGGCGACGGGATAATAATTCCCTTTCCCTTCGACCGGACTTCCCTCTCTTGTGTAGCCTGTAGCAGCCTGAGTGTACAGAATTTGGGAGAGAGGTGTTTCAAAGGTGCTGGCATCCATCTGAAGAGGCTGCAAAATCGAACGGGCCATGAACTCTCTAAATGCCTGTCCGCTCAAATCTTCCACAAGTTTTTCCAGGACGGCATATCCGGCCTCTGAATATTTTGGCTCTTGTTCTGGGAGGCTGTCCACATACACCGGCGGATAATCGATTTTTTCGCCGTTTAACACCTGATCGAGCTGGGGGATGTCCGAGAGATGCTCATACCCTTCGTACTGAAGAGAAATGATGCCCGAACAGTGACTCAAGATATGGCGCACTGATATCTTTTTTTCTCTTGTCAGGCTGCTTTCGGGAAGTTTCCAAGTGCGCAGGTGCTCATTGACAGGTGCGTCAAGATCCAGTCCGCTTTGTTTAAGCAAAGTGATCACTCCAGCCGCTGCAACGGTCTGACTGAGTTCAGCCGCCTGGAAAATTGTTGCGGGCGTGACTTCTTCAGCGATATCAGCGCCGGCCTCTCCGTATCCTTTGGCCCATTCGATTTGATAGTTGTCGATGACGGTGATGCTGACGCCCGGGACTTTGTAATAAGTCATGCGTTCGGCGAGCTTCATTCTTCCGGGATTTTCACCTTCGAAAACGACTGCTTTGAGGAGACCGTTTTCCACCGCCTTGATCCTCTTGTTGGTCAGCGTTTTAACCGGATCGCACCCCGAAAAGAGAAGCAAGGCAGCGCTCAAAACCAAATGCAGGATGATATTGCAGTTGCGGATTCGAAATCGGTTGAGGAATCTCATTTGTTGCCCTCTGGTTCAAAGGATCTGGTTTTCATTCGTTTATATCAGACAGATTGGCGGCTGTCAAAAAAAGGAATAATTGTCCTAAATCAAGACGATGACAAGGGTTAGTTCCGCACAGCCGAGTGCTTTTTTGAACACATCAGCCGGACTTGGGTTTTTATCGTTCATACTAACCGAAAAGATGTGGTTCACTCCGCAGGCACGGCAGATTTTTTCTATATCGAGAGCCGGGGCTTCATTTCCGAATGCGTCTTTTCCCACTCCCGGATGAGGTTGAAATCCGGATGCTGCCGTGGTTTTGTTATCCAAAATGACCATGAGAATATCGCTGCGGTTGTGGACCGCATTGCAAACGGCGGGAAGAGTGGTGTGAAAGAAGGACGAATCACCGAA
>CBFDBS010000169.1:0-6340 GCA_965603105.1 uncultured bacterium | reverse complement strand
TTTTGGTCATTCCGACCTTCAACAACCGTCCCACCCTGCGCCAAATTGTCGCCAAGGCGCTGCAGACCGGTTTGCCTGTCCTGGTGGTCAGCGATGGAAGTACTGACGGCGGGCTTCAAACCTTGTCCGGACTGCCTGTCGATGCGGTTGACTTGCCCAATCACAAGGGAAAAGGAGTGGCCATCCGTGCGGCCGCCGAATGGGCGGAGAAAAATGCGTATTCTCATATCATCACGCTTGATGCCGATGGACAGCATAATCCTGAAGATTCTCTTCAATTTCTGGATAAAATCAGACAGAATCCACTGTCGATCGTCATCGGCAACCGGGATTTTGCCGCCACTGAAACTCCCGGTTCCAGTCAGTTCGGAAGGAAATTTTCAAATTTCTGGATCAAAATATCTTCTGGGGTCAGAGTATCCGACAGCCAGAGCGGTTTTCGAGCTTATCCTGTCGAAGCTGTCCGCAGAATCAGGTGCTTTGCAAACAAATACCACTATGAGGTTGAAATTCTGGTCAAAGGCATCTGGGCAGGTCTTGCGGTCCAGTCGGTTGATATCTCCGTCCATTACTCGGAGGAGACGATCAAGGCCTCCCATTTCCGCCCATTTTTCGACAACCTCCTCATCTCTCTGACTTATACCCGGCTCGTGATCAGGAATTTCGTCCCCTGGCCGCACAAAATCCTTTTCGGGGTTTCTCAGCAGGAACGAATCAAGTTCTTATTCATGAATCCTTTCAAAAGCCTGAAAATGCTGGCCAAGGAAAAAACCTCCGCCAAAGAAATCGGCTATGCCACCGCTCTTGGAATATTCCTGGGCACTTTGCCCCTTATTGCCGTCCATTTGGCCGTTATCATGTTCGTTTCCACCCGATTGAAATTGAACCGTTTGATTGCCCTGAATGTGAGTCATCTGTGCGCACCTCCACTGGTTCCCGCCGCAGCCGTAGAAATCGGCTATTTCATCCGGCACGGGAGGTTTTTGACCGAGTTCACTGTGCAAACTCTGGGCCATGAATTCCTGCAGCGTTTGGGAGAGTATGTTATAGGAGCTGTAATTCTCGCTTTTCCTTTGGGAGTAACAGCGGGCCTGTTGGCCTATGCCCTGGCCATACTGTTCAAACGGATAAACAACCGCAGGGAAAAAATGAAAGAGGCCAAGAACAGTGCCTGAATCAAAGGATTTTCAGTCGCCGCAGTATGGGACACGACTGGGACACAAAATATTCTATCTGCTTCTGCGCTGGTTCGGACCAGGGCCGGCTTATGGACTTCTGGTCTTCGTTGTCTTTTATTATGTTTTTGTGTTGAAAAAACCGAGAAAAATGGCTTCCTATTATTTAAAAAGGCGTTTTCCTGAAGACAGTTCCATCAGGCGTCTGTTCAGGACATACCGCTACATCTATCAGTTCGGTCTTGTGCTGATCGATCAAGCCGCTATGGGAATTCTGGGCAGGGAATCTTTTCACATTGATTTTCCCGGTTGGAAAGAGCTCTACGACCTGTCCAGAAAGAAAAAGGGGATGGTGATGGTCACCTCCCATTTTGGGAACTGGAAGACAGCTATGTCCACCATGGATAAGCACCCTGTGCCCGTGAATTTTTTGATCCATTTGGAAGAACACATGGAGGGCAGACATTTCTTTGATTTGGCCGGGATTCGAGATAAAATAAAGGTGATCGATCCCCTGGGTTTCATGGGGGGGCTGGTCGAGGCGAAAAATGTTTTGGAAAAAGGTGAGTGTGTTTCCATCATGGGAGACAGAGCCTGGGGCTCCAGGACGCAATTTTTTGAATTCCTCGGAGAAAAAGCTCCTTTTCCCGTTTCGCCTTACTACCTCGTATCTGTTACCGGAGCCGATCTTGTCGTTTTTTTCACTGTCCGTACCGGTAAACTGGCATTCAAAATCGATTTCACCCGACTGAACACCGATGGAGATGAGTGGAAAGAGCTTTCAGCCAGAGAAGCGGTTCATCGATTTTTACCGCAGTATATCAGGTGTCTTGAAGACCACATCCTTCAGTATCCCTATATGTGGTTCAACATATTTGATTTTTGGCAAGAGCAAAAATTGGAATTCGAAGAGGAAAAAATATGAGAGGAGGTTCCCAAATTGGCCTTAGAAGATGATCTAAAAAGATTGATTATCGAAGAGCTCAAAATCGAAGATATCAAAACCGAGGAGATCGACAGCGATGCTCCGCTCTTTGGCGAAGGATTGGGTTTGGACTCTTTGGATGCGGTCGAACTGGTGGTTATTTTGAAAAAGAAGTACAAGATCGACTTGGAAGACATCGAAAAAGCCCGCAAGGCTTTTACCTCTGTTGATACATTGGCCGAATTTATCCGTGAAAATACCGATATTGAATGAAAAGGGAAGCGTTGAATGTCACAGGCATGGGCTGTATCTGCGCACCCGGAGCTAATCTTGCCGAAGTGATCGAATCGCTCTATAGGGCAGAGCGGTTTCCCAAGCCTCCGGAAAAAATTCAGGCCAGGCTCGATTATTCCTACCCCGTGTTTGAAGTGTCTTCAGATCTGAAGGATATGGATCAGAATTCGACGCGAACGGTCAAGTTGGCCCTTTGTGCCGTGCAGGAAGCCTTCTCACAGGCTTCGTTGGAACCCTCCGATCTCGAGAAATTCAGGGTGGGTGTGGCGATGGGGACAACAGTGGGCTGCACTTTGAACAATGAGTCTTTTTACAGGCTATTCAGGTCGGGCCAAAACCCCGGGCTGGATGCCATCGACAGATATTTGGAGAACAATCCAGCCCTATACGTCGCCCGAAAATTCCGTCTCAAAGGTCCTGTGGCCACGGTCGCTAATGCCTGTTCCTCGGGTTCAGATGCTATCGGACTGGCCAAGTCGTGGCTTGAAAATGACTTGTGCGATCTGGCCATTGCCGGGGGTGCCGATGAGATTTCGCGCGTCACCTATCTCGGATTTATCTCTTTACTCATCAGTTCGTTGAGCGGATGCCGTCCATTTGACAAAAAACGGGATGGATTGAACTTGGGGGAAGGAGCTGGAATTGTTATCCTGGAGAAGGATAAGACATCCAGGGCAAGAGGCGTCCAGCCCCTCGGTCGATTGCTTGGCTATGGAACATATGCCGACGCCTATCACCCGACGGCCCCCCATCCGGAAGGGAGGGGCCTGAGAAAGGCCATCGAATGTGCTTTAAGGCAGGGACATATCAATCCTGGGAACATAGGATTCATCAACGCCCACGGAACGTCCACGGCCAACAATGACAAAGTGGAGGGAACCGTCATCGCCGATATGTTTTCAGATCGAATCCCTGTTGTCTCGGATAAAGCATATACGGGCCATACCCTCGGTGCCGCAGGTGCCATCGAAGCGGTTCTGACCGTCCAGGCTTTAATCGATCAGAAGCTTCCCCAAACACTCGGTTTTGAGGAGAGGGATGAAGAATGCCGGATTCAACCGACCACCCAATTGACGGATATCGATGCGGAATTCGGTCTGTCCAACTCGCTTGCCTTCGGCGGCAACAATTCCACGCTGCTTTTCGGGAGAGCAGGCTGATGTCTTTATCCATTTTAGGATTGGGCACTGTTTGTGCGTTGGGCTCGGGCGTCGAAAATTTCCGGCTTGGTTTGAAGGGGGAGCGTCAGCCCGATGTTGTCGAAAAAACAGTCAAAGGACTTGAACAACCGATGTCTCTTCCCGTTTATCAAGCCCAAATCGATGAGCTCGATCGTTTCATTCCCAGAAGAGCCTTGCGACGTATCGACGGCTTCGCCAAAATGGCCCTGCTTTCCACACATCTCGCCCTTGAAGACGCCGGGATCGGGATAGAAAACAAGGCACGTGTCGGGATCGTCGTCGGCTCGGGATACGGCCCTATCCGGACGACTTTCGATTTTTTAGACGGCATCATCGATGACGGCGACCACTGCGCCTTGCCGACCCATTTTGCCAATTCCGTGCACAATGCTCTGGCTTCACAAATTTCGATTTTCCTGGATATTCAAGGCCCTTGCACGACAATCACATGTTTCGACAATACCGTTGCCAATGTCCTGATGACAGCCCGGAACTGGCTCAAAGACGGGACGGTTGATTTTGTCATCGCCGGTCTTGGGGATGAATACAATGATGTTCTGGGATACAGCGCTGTGGGCTACGGCGTTTCAGGGAAGCACAGGATTCAACCGTTTAACTATCAGAAGTGCACTTTTCTTCCCGGACAAGGATATCTCGCTTTTCTACTCTCCCGGGATTCGGGAACAAGCAAGTACGGCACCATCGACGGAATCGATATCAACCTTTCCGTTTCGGAAACAGAGGAAAGACTTCACTCCTTCTCCGGCCCCGTCCTTTTGTCAGCCAAGGGGATGTTATCCGAAAACGAGTCTTTTAAAAAGATCGATCTGACCGGGAGAAAAATTGCGGCTTACTCTCCTCTCTATGGAGGTATGCCTGTCACCGCAGCCTTTGATATAGGAGCCGCGCTGGTCTTCCTGAAAGACGGAATTGTCTATCCGCCTCCGCCGTCTGGAATAAGCCCGGAGACGAAACTGGAGGTCATCGACCAGAGTTACCCTCTCAACGAAGCGTCAGGCCTGACATGTGTGGAATTTTCAGGGAAGGACAGCTTCAATCTTTATCATCTCCAAAAAAACTAGCCCCGTTTCCTGACCAGGCTAATGAATTGCTCAATTCCGGTGATTGTAATATACTTGATTTTCCGGCGAGCTGTTTTTACGCCCCTGTATGAAATATCCGCTTGAAAATGATCGATAGAAACTTAAGAAATATATGAAAGTTAAGGCTTTTTTCTCTTATATTACCGTTATTTTGACTGCGGCTATCCTTTTTTTCCCCTCAACCGCCCGCTGTTTTCCTCAGGTGCAGGAACTCACTGCGGACGAAGCCGACGCTTTTGTCCTGGAGATGGCGGATGTCCTGAAAACAAGAACAACCATGCAGGTTGATTTCAAGCAGGAGCGCCATCTTTCCATGTTCCTCGAACCGCTTGTGTCGCAAGGAATCTGCTTTTTCAAAGATCCCGGTCAATTGCGCTGGGAGATATTTGAACCCTATATGTCCCTTTTGATCTTCAACGACAACAGCGTGGCCAAATACGATTTCGAGAAGGGGAATCCAAGGCGTTTGAATCTGGGTTCTGAAGATATTATCCGGGAAGTTCTGGCCCAGATATTGGACTGGATGAAGGGGGATTTTCGTGACTCTGCAGAAATCTATCACATCCGGATCTTCAAAAACGGAAATTTCAGGCTCAGGTTGATTCCTCGCTCCGCCGAGCTTCTCAAAAACATCCAATTTATTGAACTCCACATAGATCCCCTGACGAAACACATCACCCAGGTCATTATCCGGGAGAGCGAGACGGATTTTGTTCGCATCGGCTTCTTCAATGAACAAAACAATCTGGATCTGGACGGACAGCTCTTCGATTTGAGGGACCCTCTTGTTTGGATCAGAGGAAATGGCCGATGAGGGTCAAACGACCGTTAGGTGTGGTGGGAGGTCTGGCTGTTCTTTTTATAGGTGCTGTCTACTGCTCTCTGAAACCGAATACGCTTCCTCTTCCGGATGTGTTACAAGAGCAGAAATCCGAATATATCCGATCCCTCACCGGCATGTATCCCCAAAACTACTCTGCTATCCAGCGCATAGTTCTGCAGATCAGGAACAGACATTACGATTTTCTGGGGCACCTGGCCATGAGGCGAAATGACCTTTTTCGAGCCACGGCATTCGGCGAAATGGGCGGTAAAATCTTCGATCTCTATGTTGAGGAGGGGAGGGCGGAGCTTCTCGAAAATCCAATGGGGATGCCTGTCAAACCTCTTGTCAACGGCGTTGTAGAAGATATTAAACATGTTTTTGACATCAGCATGAGTGCAAAATCCTATCTGACTCAAAGTGAAGACGAGGTCCTCTCTCTGGTGAATCTCTCTGATTCCGGTCAATTCAGTGAATATTATTTTCAGAGTGAAGGCCGGCAGCTGAACTTTTCGCGGAGTGTATCCGGTGGTCGATTGGTGCGTGAAGTCAAATACGAGGCTTATGCCGATTTTGACGGTTTCGCCCATCCCCTTCCCAAGAGGATCTTTCTTAAAAACCACCGGTGGAGGTATGAACTCGAAATTGAGCTTTTGAGCATCAGTCCGACGGTCAAGGATATCAAGGAACTCTGAGTCTTCTGAATACATTTAAGAATGAAATACAACCTGGAGCAGTTTTATCAGAAGGTCTTTTCCAAAAAAAGGACCCTCCTTGTTCTTGCGGTGATCATCTATATTTTTGCCTTTTTTTCGGTCACCGGGTTGAAATGGCAGGAA
>CBFDBS010000168.1:0-6379 GCA_965603105.1 uncultured bacterium | reverse complement strand
CAAAATCCAGTTCACTTCACGGTGAGTGTGGGTTCGACTCCCTCCTCCGGCACTCTGTTAAGCCTGGTTTTCCCCTAGCAAATCAAGATTTAACTATGTTTGGTCTTTAGGCATCCTTAACCACAATTAGGCGTTATTAGGCAAAATCTGTTACACCGTTACATGGGGAGAGGTCTGGCTATCGTATTTGGCTGCGAATAATTGAAAGTCAGAGCGGGTGGCTGTTAACCACTAGGTTGTAGGTTCGAGTCCTGCCCGAGGAGCCATCTTTTTTAGGGGTAGTAACCGGGATTTGATTTTCTCATCCGTAGGCAAAGCTAGGCGATTGTAGTCACTATTTGTGACATTTTTGTGACTTTATTAGTCTACAGGTTTACTCATTTTCTGACACACAGGGAGAGGAGCGCTTTTGAGGATAAATCTAACAGACCAGATCCAGCCTCTTGTCAGGCAATTTCACTTCCGGCCAGATTTTAGGAGAGGCAGAAAATCCTCGATAAGATACAGTTCGGCAGGCTCATTCTTGGTCGCGGCGAAGGCGATCGTCTTCCCGTCCGGGGACCAGGCCAGGTTGTAAATTTCATACATTTCGGCATCTAAACCTGTTTTCAGTTCATCGGGCCGGCCGCCCTCTGCAGCGATTGAGTAGATCTTCCCTTTGTTGGAATAAGCAATCCTCATTCCGTCCGGCGACCAGGACAGTTCCATTTGACCGTTGATGTTAACGACATCCGTCAAAGTTTTGGCTGGTCCTCCATCGACCGGAAGGATACAGACGGCATTTTCTGTGGAATAATAGGCGATTGTTTTTCCGTCGGGCGACCAGTCTATACCTGCCCAGTTCACGCGATTCGATTCCGAGCTGATCTGACGGACCTCACCCCCCGAGGCCGGAACAGTGAAAATATCAAGGCCCTGTTTTCCTTTTTCATTTAAATGATCGCGAATGAAGGCAATTGCTTTTCCGTCGGGCGACCAGCAGGGAAAACGGGCCTGTCCCCACCATGGATGTTTCGGATCCCAGGGGAATGCAGTGATTTGTTTCGCTTTCCCTCCATCGACGGGAATGGTGTAGATGTTGACTTCGGTATGGGAAGGCTGATCGCCTCTCTTCGGGATGTTGCTGGCCCCTGAAAAGACGAGCTTTTTTCCATCAGGCGAGATATTGTTCCCGCCTCCGGCCGTCGATTCGTAAAGTTCCCTGCTATTGGCCAGAACTGTCTCAACGGGACCGCCGTCCGAGGGGATTGAAAAGATTCCAAGACCCCTGTAGAAGATGCGCCGTCCATCCGGCGACCACCTGGGATGAGTGACGGTAAGACCCGCCGGGCTCACCTGAGTGGCCAAGCCTCCCGTGGAAGGCACTGTATAGACAGCTTCGAAGAAAGGGTTGCTCAACATCGCCCAGATCCTGTTTTGCGGCGTCCATCCAGAAAGAACGGGACCTGTCTCGAAGGGAGGTTCAATGACCAGGAGTTCATTCGGCGCGACGGCTCGTCCGCTTGCAGGAATGATGCACAGCTTCCTGTCATTGGCCCGATCCGCTGATGGATCGTGGGTGAACGCGATCATCAACCCGTCGGGCGACCACGTCGGTCCCCGCAGCAAACCGCTCATCTCGATAATTTGGACCGCTCCGTTGCCGGCGAGATCGGCCACCCAAAGGCTGAATTCTTCCTCTCCTCTTTTTTCTCCGGGGGAGTAACTGACATAAGCCACCCTGGAACCATCAGGGGAAAACGCTGGATCCCCCCAGTTGCTCTCTGCGAGAAGCCTGCCCTCCCCTGAGTCAATCGACAAGGCATATATGCCCTCCCCGTGAGTGAAGGCCATTATTTTTGCATCGGGAGAGAGACTTAACCGCCGTTGACGGGGAATGCCCTGCGGCTTGATGGGAATCTTCTTGACCGGGCCGCCGGCCGACGGGACTATGAAAATACTATTCGGGTCGGCGAGACTGTCGGATGGTGACGTATTGAAAGCGATCAACTTGCCGTCTCCAGACCAGGCGAGCGAGTTCCCGTTGTTGTTGACTCCGATCGGCTCGGTCAGGCGTACAGGCGTTCCCGCGATGTCGGGATCGACGTTTCCAGGGATGGGTACGACCCACAGACATCCCTCGGAAGCGAAGGCCAGCCTCTTCCCGTCAGGAGATAGGACTCCGTTGCCGGGATTGGCGGGGATTTGAATTTTCCTGAAACTCGGCTTGCCCATGCTTTCCTCTATTGCTCTAGCCAGCCTTGAAAGTCTATCCTTTGCCTCTCTCACTTCCTCTAGTTGCCTGGGATAGTTGTCGATCACCTTCTGAAAGGCCTTTTGGGCTTCCTCCAATCCCAATTTTTCATAGCAGATACCGATCCTGAGCTGGGCCCGGGCGGCCAACTCCTCGTTGCCAGAGGACTCGACGACTTTCTCATAAAGTACAATTGCCTCCTGGAGGTTTCCCACCTCCCGCTCGAGGGTCAGGGCCTTCTGAAAGAGATCCTGGGTGCTTTGGTTCCAAGTCCATGCGAAAGCGAAAATGGCCGTGAAAGCGATGACGATCGAAACACTCAACTTTCTCATCGAAGCCTCCTTTTTGAGTTCACTTCAATGATAAGCTTCTTCGTCCTTTCAGTTGTCACCATAATGTCCAAAATATGCAAAATTATTGTCACGTATGGGGTTCGCCGGCTCAGACGCCACTTTTTTCCTCGATGACGAGCTTGTAGCCCACGCCGTGCACGGTGATGAGATACTTCGGTTTTGAAGGATTTTCTTCGATCTTGGCCCGGATCATGGACATGTGATTGTCGACAGTGCGGGTTGTCGGATAGCTGTCGACGCCCCAGACCTCGTCCAGGAGTTCGTCGCGAGATACAACCCCTCCGGACCGGGAGGCAAGACAGTGGAGGATTCCGAACTCTTTGCGTGACATCTCTAAAATTCGGCCTTTCTTCCTGGCCTCGAAACAACGGAAATCGACGACGATGTCCCCGAACTCGAGAATCTTGCTGAGCGGCCCTGTGGCCGCTGAGGCTGGCGGCGGCCTTCTCAGGAGGGCTCTGACCCGGGCAAGGAGTTCCAGAAGCGAGAACGGTTTGGTGACGTAATCGTCCGCTCCAAGGTCGAGGCCCCTGACCCGGTCGGCCTCCTCCCCGCGGGCGGTCAGGATCAGGATGGGTGTCGGGATACCCTCATCCCGCACCCGGCGGCAGAGGTCGAAGCCGTCAAGCTTCGGCAGCATGAGGTCCAGGATGATAAGGTCAGGCTTGTCGCTGGTAACCTTGCTGTATCCTTCGCTTCCGTCCAGAGCGGTCAAGACTTCGAACGATTCGTCCTCGAGCGTATCCTTCAAGCCTCGCACGATCGCCGGGTCATCTTCGATGATCAGAATTTTGCTCATGGTTTTTTCTCTTCCGGGGAAAATGGAACGATGATGGAAAAAACGCTTCCCCGTCCCAATTCGCTCGCGATTTCCAGCCGACCCTGGTGGGCTTTGACGATGTGATCAATAATGGACAAGCCCAAACCCGCTCCGGAGGTCCGAGCGTTTACGGCCGCCTCTCCTCGGTAGTATTTATCACAAATTTTGTCTTTTTCGTCCGGACCGATTCCGATCCCTTTGTCCTCGACCTCGACTACTGCATATCCGTCTTTCCGGCGGAGGCGCAGTTCGATATCCCGTCCGTCTCCTGAATACTTAAGGGCGTTGTGGAGGAGGTTGAGGAGGGCCTGCTCCAGGGCGTCGCTGTCCGCCCGAATCTCAGGCAGGTTTTCCTCAACGAACAGATGGAGACGGAATCCCTGTTGCTCTAAGGAGTAAGCCATGGTCCGAGCAGCACTCTTGACGACATTTTCGAGGCAGACCGATTCCATCCTGTATGTCCTCGTCCCCTGTTCGATCTTGGAAAAATCAAGCACGTTATTGATGAGCCGTGAAAGGCGCTCAGTCTCGGTGACAATGGTGCGGAGATAATTGGATTTCTCGGCCTCTGCCCGTGGCCTCTTCAGAGCCAGAGCTTCCGCGAACATCCTGATCGAGGTGAGGGGCGTCTTGAGCTCGTGGGAGACGCTGGAGACGAATTGGGCGCGGAGTTCAGCGCTCCTATAATCACGCCGCGTGTCTCTCCAAAGAAGATAGGTCCCGAAGCCGGTGACTCCGAAAACGAGGCTAAGAGAAAGCATGTAAAAGAGTGACAAGGGGAAGGAGGATCCGGTCCATTCGGACGGTTCCGCATTATCGAAGAGAACGCGAACACCAGAGAGGGACGGGCTTAAGCGGATCCCTCCTGAAGCGGACTCGTCGACAAGACGACCTCCACCAGGGAAAGCAAGTGTTTGTTTAACCTCAGCGAGCGAGGGATCCCATATGCGGATGGCTTCGACGGCCAGAAGGACGGAAACGTTACCGGCTTCATCGGGGTTGATAGTGATGAACCAAGAAACGTTCCCGTATACCATCCAGCGAGAGCTTTGGTCGTCGACATTTCCTTCCCTTAAGACAGGGCCAATGGCGGCAAAATCGTGCTTGAGGTTTAACAATTGACTATTCCGTTGCCTCGCTCGTTCCAGGGCTTTAATCGCCTCATCAAAGTTTTCCACCTGTTCAGGCGGCGGTGTGTCGCTTCTTAAAGATGTGATGATATCGGCCAATTTTGAGAGGGCGGTCGGCGACAACCAGAGATTTTCGTTCCAGTTCCGTTCCAGCCGGGTGACCACATCGGTCGAATGTCCATCGAATTCCAGGAGACGGCTCGCTGCGAAATAAGAGAACGGAATCCCGAATTTGTCGGTCAAAGAGGCAGGAGTTTCAAGAAGACGAAGATACTCTCCCCGGGCCTCGGACATTCTTCCGTCCTTCGTCAATATGCGTGCTAGACCCAGCCTTGCAGATGCCTGGTTAACTGGAGAGTCGCTCAATGACACAGCTCGACGGAAGGCCTTCTCAGCCGACTGTAGATTTCTTTCACGGAACTCGGCCCGTTCAGCCGCTTCGATTTGGGCTCGATATACTGGAGGTAAAGAAATTTCGATCTTGGTAGATGCTTGATCCTCCCAGGGCAGCTTGAGCTCGCCATCTATAACACGCGCGGCCAATATGATCCCGGAATTGGAATCAGCGACTTGTGGGGGTATGCCGGGGTTCTGAATCCGACCGATCCGGAATTGAGTTCGAATACTCTCCAACCGGTTCAAGACTGCATTCCCTATGGTTTCCGCTGTTCGCTGGCGCTCTTCAGCCATCCTAACTCCGGCGAGCTCCTTTTCCTGCTGGTTCATCCGAAGCGTGAATGCTGTCAGGATGATTCCCGGAACGATGACCGCCACTACGAACAGGAGGAAAGGCTGTCGAAATGCCCTGATTTTCATGGTTGGAAGTCGAATTCTTAATTGTATTCTACCATGGCGAGGAAGGTAATTTGTCATGAAAATGTCATTATTATAAAAATTTTCTTTTTGGTATCGCCACTAATGACTCGAGATTCTCTAATATTCCAATCCGTTTTATTACTACAGAGCAGCGCGACTATATGAACAAAAAGGCAAACCATCAGAATCCATAGAGCACTACGAGAAATTCCTCTTCCTCTGGCAATCCGCCGATCCCGGCCTCCCTGAAGTGGAGGATGCGAAGAAGAGACTGGCTGGGTTGAGGGAGGAATGATAGCAGTTTTTAGCAGGTCAAGTTGACAGAACTGCCTTCTTAGATCATTATTATCACAAAGATCAAAAGGAGACTCCTATGGCCAGAATCAAGATCAATGACTTGCCCAATGACACTGCAATCGGTAAAGAGGAGCTGGGTAAAATACTGGGTGGATCCATATCTGATGCGGCCTTGATAATCATGTCTCAAGCGTGTGCTGATATGGAGGGAGACCTTAAGAACGCGGCAGCTCAAATAAATGTGATGCATGAGGTCATGAATAAATATCGTAGCTATCTAAGAGGATTTCCCGACTCTGGAGATGACGAGGGAGGTTCGATTCTATGATGACAGTATCCGTTTGAGTCAAAGACTTGTACTTCACCCTTTGGTATTGACCTTACGGAAAGACGCCGATCCCGGCCTCCCGGAAGTTGATGATGCGAAGGAGAGGCTGGTTGGATTGAAGAGCCATTAAACAATATGTGGTGCTTCCTTCATTAACTGTTGTTACTAAGTCGAAATCCACGTAAACTTCTCTACTCGGACTCGAGTTCTCAAAAACATGAAAAACCACCAAAAAATTATTTCCAATGTCGTGAAGATTTCCCGAAAGCTGAGTGGTTTTTTGACCAACCCGGCTTGCATTGCAGGCGTCCGTATTTCATCCCCAAATTTTAAGGATGAATGCGGCCGAACAAAATTGTAATAACACATTTGGAGAGCAAGATTGTCAGCAAGAAGATCTTT
>CBFDBS010000167.1:0-6393 GCA_965603105.1 uncultured bacterium | reverse complement strand
TCTCCCTATGACCGGGGAGGGATTCGTGAAATTATTTCGAAATCGCTCGAGATGGCTTTCCGGAAGGACAACAGCCAAGCCTCCGGAAGTCTCCGATCCGAATATCAGACTGCTCAAATGCGGATCGATCCCTTTCATCTTCACCCGTTCCCCGAAGGATGTCCTATTCATGGCAATTCCCGGATCGAGAACGCCTTGAGCGATAATCTCGAGAGCGCCGTCAAAGACCGGGAGGGCCGAGGCACTGAGGTCGATACCGACTCTGGATGCTTCGGCCAATTCCACAAGATGCCCAAGGAGTCCGTAGCCCGTGATATCGGTGGCCGCATGGGCGCCCGCCTGCCTCATGGCCAGTGAGCCTTCGCGGTTCAGAGTCTTCATGGACTCGATAACCGGAGCCAGGTCTAATTCGATAGATAAATCAAGCATCGATGCCTGTATCATCGTCCCGACACCTAATGGCTTGGTGAGAACGATAACATCCCCCGGCTTAGCCCCGGCATTGCTGATGATTCGATCCGGGTGAATAAAGCCGACAACAGACAGGCCATATTTGATTTCTTTGGTGGCAAAAGTGTGGCCGCCGATTATGGTCACGCCCGCTTCACTGGCCTTCTCCTGCCCGCCCAGAAGCATACGCCCCAATACCTCAGGATCTTCATTGTTGGGAAAGCCGGTGATATTCAGAGCCAGGAAAGGCTCTCCGCCCATGGCATAGACGTCGGAAATGCTGTTGGCCGCGGCAATTTGGCCAAATTCATAGGCGTCGGGAACGGTCGGAGTGAATATATCAATCGTGTAGACGATGGCCCTGTCGTCGCCGATACGGTAGACTCCGGCATCGTCGGCCGTATTCACGCCGACCAGTAGTTTTTCATCCTTCGGTCGAGGGAGGATGGCCAGTGCCTGCGCCAACTGCGCGGCGGAGAGTTTAGACGCTCAACCGGGACAGGTGATGGTGTCCATAATGTTGAACTTCTTCTTCTCGAAGCCTTCCGCAAAAAACAGCCGGCAGTGACAGTGCCCAACCTTAGCAATCTCTTCTTCGAGTGTGGGACAGGGACAGGTGACATCATTTTCAGGATCCGGTGGGTGGTGCTGCTTGCAGGGACAGTAATACTTTCCAGTTTCTCTCTTGCTGTCGGTCATCAGCCGGACGACCTGTTTGACCCAGTCGGTGTTGGGATTGAAGATGTACCCCTTCTGTTCGGCAAACTTCTTCAACCGTTCGCGATTGCTTTGGATTTCGACCTCTGGAGACTTCCGGGAAATCATGGACAAAGTATATACTTGGAAAATAGTCCTGTCAAAGATGAACACACAAAATTGTATCGAGTTTATTTTCCTTTAAATTAAAATATAATCCTTGACAAACTCCGATGTTTTCCTTAATTTTAAAGTATTATATGAGGAGATTGATATGAAACTGCTGACAAGGGCGGAAGAGTATGTTTTATTGGCCGTTATCTCCCTGGGAAATAAGGCTTACAGCCTCCCCATTCTGGAGCACATAGAGAAAACCACCCAACGGAAATGGACCTTAGGAGGGATTTATATCCCCCTTTACCGGCTGGAAGAGAATGGATATCTAAGTTCTGAACTGGGCACGCCGACCAAGGAAAGGGGAGGCAAACGGAAAAGATACTACCGAATCACGAAAAAAGGGAAAGAGGCCTTGAAGGCTCAAAGACAAGTCCAGACTGCCATGTGGGCGAAGATTTGGGAAACCGGTTTGGAGTAGAAAAAATTGGACTCAGATGTAAAAAGACCACCCAAACTGGCTCAATTTTTATTGAAGCGACTGTCTCCACCGCACCTGGCAGAGACTGCCCTGGGAGATTTCGACGAGCTGTTCAGTTGGAAGGCTGAAGAAATCGGTACATCCAGGGCTAAGCTCTGGTATTGGAAACAGGCTCTTCAATCCATTCCTCTCTCTTTTTATTGGGCAGGGATTTTGCTCAAACACTATCTGAAGATAGCCTGGAGAAATGCCAAGCGCCACAAACTCTATTCCTTCATCAACATCGCCGGCATGGCTATGGGAATCGCCTGCTGCATCCTGATACTCCTTTGGGTCCAAGAAGAAATGAGCTGGGACAGATTCCATGAACATGCGAATGAGATCTATCTTGTTTCCCAAAAACAGTACGATGGACATCTGACTCCTGTGACTCCTGCACCCCTAGCGACTTTCCTGAAAGCCGAATTCCCTGAGGTGAAAAATGCGACCCGATTTATGATGTATTCTAAGCTGCAGTTGAAATATGGCGATAAAAGCTTCTCTGAAGATCCCATCATAGTCGATCCCGCCTTCTTTCAGATCTTCTCCTATGATTTCATCAAAGGAATTCCGGATACAGCACTCAACGGCTCTAACTCAATTTTGATCACAGAAGAATTGGCGGCTAAACTCTTCGGACAAGATAATCCGCTCGGAAAGACCATCACTGTGGATAACAGTACTGATTTTGAGGTGAAGGGTGTAATTAAAAGTGTTCCCCGGAATTCGATCTTTCAATTTGACTGCGTGCTTCCATTTCAATTGATAGCTCAGGGAAGATCCCAGGACAACTGGAGAAACAGTTACTTATGGACCTATGTCCAGCTTCAGAGCAACAGTCCGTATCGGGATTTTAATCAAAAAATAGCCGGCTCAGTAAAACAGCACGACCCGGAAAACGAAGCGGAGTTGAATCTCCTGCCGCTCACTCAACTGCATCTTCGTCCGCAGGAAGCTGGAGGGCCCATTATCTATGTGTACATTTTTTCGGCTATGGCCATCTTTATTCTTGTGATCGCCTGTATCAATTTCATCAACCTGACGACCGCACGTTCTGCCAACCGGGCCAAGGAAGTCGGCTTGCGTAAGGTGATCGGAGCCAAAAGAACTAACCTTATAAGGCAGTTTTTTGGGGAGTCTTTTCTTTTTTCTTTTGCCGCAGTCAGTTGCGCTGTCCTCCTGGTTTTTCTTTTCCTTCCCACATTCAACAATCTCTCGGGAAAACAATTCACATTCGGTCAGGACATTGCGCACAATATCGGTCTGATTCTTGGCATTATTGGGATTGCCATTTTTACAGGAGCCTTCTCCGGATTCTATCCGGCTTTTTTGCTGTCATCATTTCAACCTGCTCAGGTTTTGAGGGCTTCTCAGAAAGGCGGAAGGATCAGCCGTTCACCGATGTTTCGTAGGATCCTGGTTGTTGTCCAGTTCTCTCTTTCCATCTTCCTGATGATCGGCACCTTCATCATCTACAGTCAGCTGAATTTTATAAGGACGAGAAATCTGGGATTCAATAAAAATCATGTTGTGTGCTCGGATTCAAGCTGGGGAGAAGCCGATGTCCAAACCATAAAGGATGAATTATTGACAAATCCCAATATTCAAAGCGTATCCTTTGCCAGCCAAAAAATGGGGGAGTGGGAGAGTGGAGCCCGTGAGGATGTGAAATGGAAAGGCAGAGCCTCTGATCTGAAGATAACTTTTGAGGTTATTTTCTGTGACCACGACTATTTGGAAACACACAAGATGGAAATGGTTCAGGGCAGGTTCTTTTCAAAGGAATTTCCCGGCGATGAAAGACAAAGTTTTGTTTTAAACGAAACAGCGGTCAAAGAGATGGGATTCGGTGACGGATCACCTGTGGGAGAAAGTCTTTCCTTTTGGGAACAGTACAACGGCACCATCGTCGGTGTTATAAAAGACTTTCACACGCAGTCTCTTCACAACAGGATTCAACCGGTGATAATGGCCTACAATCCAGGATCCTTGGACAATATCAATATTCGCCTCGGCTCTGAGGATATGACCAGAACCCTCATGTTCATTCAAGAAAAATGGCGGGAACTCACGGGCGGTTTCAGCTTCGAATATTCTTTTCTGGATGAAAGTCTAGACGAAAGGTATCGGGCGGAAAAGGCAACAGGACCCCTGCTCAAGTCTTTCACATTCCTTGCCATCCTCATTTCCTGTATCGGATTGCTGGGATTGATTTCCTTTATTGCTCAGCAGCGCACTAAAGAAATCGGTATTCGAAAGGTCCTGGGAGCCCCTGTCTTCAGCATTCTAAAATTTCTCGTCAAAGAATTCATGCTGCTTGTTCTGCTGGCCAACATAATCGCCTGGCCGGTGGCGTATTTCGCCGCTAAGAAATGGTTGGAGAATTTTGCTTACCAGACAGATATTGTATGGACTGCCTTTTTCTTTTCAGGAGGGCTGGCTTTGATCATCGCCCTGCTCACTGTCGGCCTTCAGTCTCTGAAAGCCGCGACCGCAAATCCTGTCGAATCTCTTCGGTATGAATGAATCTTGATTCTATAAACAGGAATTTCAGTGGGCACTTCAAAGGCGGAGAGAATCCTTTTCCTCATTCACTCCTATTTCATCTCTATCCAGCCGATTCGTCTGGGGAGGATGATGACGGAGGAAAGATCGCCGGCTGTGGTGTCTTATTTCTCTTCTTTTTTTTCGTTCTCCTTCTCCAGCGGTATCTTTACGTCCTCCCCCCAAATGTATTTGGCGAACCACTGCCAATTGTGCCACTGGGCGGCCAACTGCTCCTTGGGGCGGGAGATCCCGTGTCCGAAATCCTTGTATACGATGAGCTTGGCCTCGACTCCCACATCCTGCAGTCCCTGAAACAGCTCATAGGCATTGGGAATTGGCACGCGCCGGTCAAACTCGCCATGCTGAATAAGTGTCGGCGTGGTCGCCTTATTGATGTTAGTCATAGGCGATGTCTTGAGATACACATCCATGTCCTCCCAAGGCGTGGCATTCAGGTAATGGCGAGTGAAAGGATGAATGTCGGTGTTCACATAATAGGTGACCCAGTTGGAGATGCCGGCACCTACGGAAATGGCCTTGAACTTGGTGGAATTCGTGGTCAGGAAGGCAGAAATGTAGCCCCCCTGGCTCCAGCCCATGGCCCCTACGCGCTCTGCATCGATATACCCCAATGTGATCAAATGATCCACGCCGGACTCCACATCCCACATGTCGCCCACTCCCAGGTTGCGCACATTGAGCGCCCGGAATTTCTCGCCGTAGCCGGCCGAACCCCGGTAGTTGGGCTGCAGGATGAGCGCCCCCTTTTCCAGCCACTGTAGGTAAGGGTAGACTCCTCCCGAGACCAGCACCGGGCGCGAAGTCGAGGAGGGACCGCCATGGATGATGACCAGCAGGGGATACTTTCTTCCAGCTTCAAAATCCTCCGGCTTCCAAAGAATGCCGTCGATGGTCACGCCGTCTACGCTCTTCCACTCGACGACCTCGCGGGAACCGGTCTTCCAGTCTTTGACCTGGTCGGTCATACGGGTAATGGGCTCGAGCCTGTGATCATCCAGAGAGGTCAGGTAGATCTCGGCAAGGGAAGTGCGATTAAAACCGTAGAGGGCTGCAGTTTTGCTGTCGGAGGCAACACTCAGGCTATTAATATTTTCTGGTTTAGTGGCAACCTTTTCAATATTCCCGTTTTTCGGATCCATCAGGAAGAGCTGCCGGAAGACCTTCTGGCTCGCCAAGCAGTACACTCCGGCCGCTGTCCACTTCACAGGGCTTAGGTTTTCATCGAAGGCCTTGGTCAAAACGGAAATATCCCCTCCCGAGGCCGCGACCAGCGCCAACTCGGAGTTCGTGTAGTAGCGGTCATCTCCCATCTTGGTGCTGAACAGGATCCAGCTTCCGTCCGGAGACCACATAGGGCTGCTGTCCGATCCGGACTGCATCACAAGTGGTGTGATATCACCGCTTGCAACATCCAGGATAGAGATGTCGGTCTTGGAATTGGAATTGATCAAAGGATCAGGGCGGTGGTCAAAGGCAATCTTCGTTCCATCCGGCGACCAGCGAAAGCTCCCCACCGTGTATTCATCTCCTGATATCAGCCTCCTGGGTTCCGGCTTCTGGTCTGGATATCCCTCTATCACCCAGAGATGACTCAGCCGGTACTCGGAATCTTCGACCTCGAAGCGGCCGTACTGCTTTTCCCGGACCTCAGACTCCTTGCTCCTCGGCTCCGTCGATGTGAATGCGATGCCCTTGCCGTCGGGCGACCAGCGGTAGGAATTTATACCCTCTTTGTGATCCGTGCACTTGAAGGCCTCACCACCCTTAGGGCTTATCAAATAAAGCTGCTGTCCCTTGTCCCTGCTGGCCAAAAACGAAATCCACTTACCGTCCGGAGACCAGTCTTGCCCGGTAGAACTGCCCTCCAGACTCCTTGTCAGTTGAAAGGCCTCTTCACCCTCACGCCAGAGCCAGATCTCAGTATCGTAGCTGTTTTTTTCCCAGTCAACATGTCGGATGGTATAGAGCACAGATTTTCCGTCCGGCGAAATCGTCGGGCTTCCGAGGGACTTAAGCCCCAGCACATCCTTGAAAGCCGGCCCCGG
>CBFDBS010000166.1:0-6393 GCA_965603105.1 uncultured bacterium | reverse complement strand
AGAGCTACAATCGCCATTCTAAGGAGTTTAACGTGTAGTGTCAATTTTAGGACCGCTCCTTAAAAAATTCTTTTTTTTCTGTAAGATAGACCTTCTGAATGGGTGGCTCTATATGGGTACATGTGTACCTCATTAGAGACAGAATCGGAAGCCGAATTGTTGATTTTTCCCTGAAAACATTTGGCATAAAGATTGCATCAGAGTATAATGGATGAAGAAAGAGAAGGAGATGGACAGATGAAAAAAACAATTATTGTCCTTGCCTTGATGATGTTCGCTGCCGGGTGTGCCGTTATCGATGAGCAGCTTACGGGGCCTAGAGTTAGAGTGGAGCCCCAGGAATCATACGGTTACACCCCGTCGTACGGCTACATGCCCATGTATTCGAACTATTATAATCCCTACATGTGGTCGGGCTGGTACGGCTGGTGGAGTCCCTATTGGCTGTACGGCTATTACAGTCCTTATGGTTCGTACAATCCCTACTTTTGGGGGTGGTATAATTCCCCCAGCAGAGCTAGACAGGGAAATAGAACCATCATCACCAAGGACCAGTTGAGCAAGACATCTGTGAGAACTATTCCCGGAAGGACAGTCACCAAGAGTTCGGGGAGGACAATCCGTTCCACCGGTTCCTCCCGTACGACCGGTTCGAGGTCGGGTGCGGGCCGGGCCATCTCATCCCGTTCCGGATCTTCCTCATCCAGCCGCGGATCCAGCGGTACCCGAATCAAAAAGAAGTGATCTAATACAAATCCAAAGAGCAGATTGCTTTTGAGATCGGCTTTTTCCTCGGGAAGGACAATGCCGATCGAAGGGGGAAAGATGAAACGTTCAATACAAGTTGTTTTTTGTCTGGCCTTGTTGTGCTTCTGTCTGCAGACCGCCGTACTGGCCGAGTCGCACTATCGTTACATTAATGACCTGAAGACAGAGATCTATTTCGGCCACATCAGCTATTTAGATGCCTCTGAGAAAGGAGAGATGCCTCTGATCCTCAGGGAGGGCAAGACGGCACCTGAGGCCGCTGTTTTGAATTTTCCCATCGCCCCTGGAGACACCGTTATCACTCCCGAGGATACCAGATGCGAGATTCAATTCGATACCGGGACTGTCATCCGGCTGGACAGCAATACGGAATTGAAAATAGAGACCATCCTGGCTCAGAGCCTGAGTTCCTCATTCAATCTGACGAACTTGGTGCTCAAGAAGGGACAGGTCTATGCCATGTATAAACAGTACAAATCCAGCGAAGTTCTTCAGTTGCTCGTCCCCAACGCCTCGGTCAAGCTCAAACACAACACCCGTCTGATGATGAGGGCAAATATTGATGGCTCTACGGATGTTCAAGTTTGGGGAGGGCAGGCTTCGGTTCTCTACGGAGAGGATGAACAAGCTCTAGTGGGAATTCCGGTAAAGAAGTCCATGGCACTGACAGTCAGTTCAACCAATACTGCCAAATTCACTGAGTACAAACACAGCGGGGAATTTTATCTGTGGAATCAGGATATCAACAAGAACTATGACCAGCTGCATGAGGGGCTGACCGCGATTCCCAAGCCCATCCAGAGACTCTCACCGGCCGTCTTCTATTTTGCCCAGAAGTACTCCAATGCCTTCGGAGAATGGGTCTGGAATGATATTTACGGCTATGTCTGGCGCCCGTTCACCAACGACTACTATCCCACCGGAACCTGGCAGCCCTACTATTACGGCCAGTGGAGGGAGATCAACAGCGACCTTTTCTGGGTCCCCCAGGAATCCTGGGGCTGGGTGCCCTACCATCTTGGCAAGAGGATCTGGACCAAGAAGCTCGGATGGGTTTGGATACCTGGAAGCGCCTTCGCACCGGCCTGGGTCGATTGGAATTTTTATTTTGGTCATTTTGCCTGGAGACCTTTGAGCATCGTTGAAACGTATTTTTATGGCCCTTACTGGTCGTATTATTACTACAATTTTCCCGCTTATGCTTACTTATACGATCAGCTGGGTCAAAAACTCCCTCCGGATATAGGTGACTTCAATAACGGAGTGAGCAATGACGTGGTTTCTGCTGTGCGCTCTGGCGAAGGAAGTTCCGGCGAGAAGAAAATCATAAACAAGAATCAGTTGAAACAGAAAGGAACGGAACCTGTTAAAGTCCCCAAAGACATCAGAAAAGTACTGTCCAGGCTGGCTGAAGCCTTCCGGAATGGGGACGAGGAAGTGCTGGCCTCAATTAATGAGATGCCGGGAATGGTTGTCGTTCGTGCTGAGGATCTGAACCGTCCTCAGGTTTATGCCTTATCAGAACCGTTCGAGAATTTGGATAGAGACACTCAAGCGGGGCTTCTGGTTCGCAGCCGGGAGGAAAATTCCATGTCATCGGCTGTCAGTGCCTTCCGGCGGAATGAAATCGTCAGTACGGTCGGAAAGAATCTGGTCCTCCCGAAAGCGGATATTAGAGAAGCTGTTTCTTCAGAGAAACAGACGTCCCCAATGCCGGCTCGTTTGGCGGATTGGAAAAAAGTATCGCCGGGAAATTTGGAAAGACTTGAGCAGAGTGTTTCACCGGAAACTTCTTCCCGGTTTGACCGGCCATCGCCAAATGTGAAACAAGAAATCCGGATCAGGGACTGGAATCCAGACACTCGGGAAGCCGCGCGTCTTGGAGTGACGATCGATTATTCATCCAAAGACAATACGATCCGCTGCCCGGATCTGGGGCTGACCTCCCGCAGTGGGAATGCCAGGCTGGGCAGTTCATCCCGCGGAGCTTTCTCCCAGGCCTCTTCATCCTCTTCAGGGAGCAGGAGCAGCTCTTCAACCTCTTCGTCAGGCAGCAGTTCCGTCACCTCTTCGTCAAGCAGCGGTTCTTCCCAAAGCACCTCATCCTCCGCCAGCAGGAGCTCGAGCTCTTCTTCGGGTCGATCTGGATCGAGCACGTCGGGCGGCAGTAGAGTTGTCAAGAAATGATATCCGGGGGATAACAGATTACGGGGTATCGCCGGTTCCGGAGAACAGCTCAGGGGGAGCTGCCAAAAATATAAAATAAACCCCCGCCATTTTCTGGAAATCCGCCAAAAATTCCGGGCGCAGGGGTTCGACAGGATCGAAGCGGGTCGCCAGGGGATTGATGTATGTTCCTCGCTGCTTTATCCGGTAATCGAGATGGGGGCCGGTGAGCTCACCTGACGCTCCGACGTAACCAATAGTCTCTCCGCCTTTCACCTGTTTGCCTTTTTTTATGCCTGAAGCGAATCCCTTCAGGTGCAAATACATGGTCTCGTAGCCTTTCTTGTGCTGAATGGTGATCATTCTTCCGGATGCGCCGTTCCAGCCGGCGAAGCTGACCGTGCCGTCTGCGGTTGCCTGAACGGGTGTTCCGATCGGGGCGACATAATCCACCCCCATATGGGGCCGGTAGACTTTGCGGACGGGATGGAGCCGGCTGTAGCTGAATCTGGAGGAGATGCGGCTGAAGTTGCAGGGTGATTTGAGAAATTCTTTCCTCAGCGAGTTGCCTTCCAAATCGAAATAATCCGATTCTTGCGTATCGGGATAGGTGTAGCGCACTGCCCGGTAAGTTTGGCCCATGTTGGAAAATTCGGCGCTCAAGATGTTTCCATAACCTACGAACTCGCCGCCGGCGTATTTTTTTTCGAATAGAATCTTGAACGCATCTCCTTTGCGGAGATCGACGTAAAAATCGATGTCCCAGGCAAAGATCTCCGCCAGAGAGATGGCCAGGTTGGCATTTTCTCCCTGTTTCTCGATGGCGAAAATAAGAATGTCCTCGATTTCACCCCATATCAATTTTGTTTTTATCTCATACTCGACTTTTCTGATTTCAGCTTGGTAGACGTCCTGGATTTTCTCGATGAAGAGATACTGACTGTTGCTGATGTCGTATTCGATGATCCGGATTCTTTCCTCTTCGGGTAGAATCCGGATTTTGTTCCCCGCCTTGATTCTGGCCAGGTTGTAGACGGGTTGGACGTCCTGATGCACCCGATAGACGTCTGCCGGTGAGAGATGGAATCCCAAAAGGATATCACTCAGAGTTTCCCCTTTTTGAATTGTGATTTCATGAAAGTTTGTGGAGACGGTTGACGGAGCTAGTGTTTCTTCCCGTTTTGATAGGGGAGGCTCGGGGTTCCTTTTGTCCTTGGGCAGGAAACTCAAAAGAAAAAACAGAGCCAGTGAGATGAATAAAAAAATGAGGATTGTGAGATGGTTTGGATCTTTCCGTCTGTGGATTTGGATTTTGACTTTCACTCTTCCTGAATTATTCGCTTTCAGATATCAACTCGGCAGAAATAAAAAAAGTTGCCCTCTTTTTCCTTTGGTCTCCATCTGTTCCATTCAAAGCTCAACTCGTGACTATTATAATCGGATAGAGACGCGTCCTGCAACCTCTCCTTTTATTTATGAGAGTTTCCCCACTTTTTGCTCCTTAACATTTAGGGAGAAGGCGGGGTAATATAAGTGTGAATGGAAAAAGAAGACCAATTGATTGCGAGGGCCCTCATGGGAGATGAGACCGCCTTTGAAAACCTTCTCCGTCCATACAGGCAGGGGATGTTGAATACCGCCTACCGAATGACGGGAAACAGTGAAGAAGCCAAAGAGGTCTGCCAGGAAGCCGTGATCAAAGTCTTCAAATATCTCCGCTCTTTCAAAAGGGGAAAAAGCTTCAAGAACTGGATTTATAAAACGCTCATCAATTGTGCCTACGACGACCTGAAGAGACGCGGTCGCAGAGAGCAGGTGATCGAAAACCAGAAGAGGCAGACAGTCAAACAAATCCACAATCCTGAAGCCGTATTCCTCAATATGGAGATCAAAGAAAAAATACAAACCTTTCTGCAGGTTTTGAGCCCCAAAGAAAAAGCCGTTTTTCTATTGAGAGACGTCGACGGTTTGAGTATCAAGGAAGCTTCGGAGGTTCTCAAGAGCTCGTCGGTCAGCGTTCGCACTCATCTCTCTCGGGCAAGACAAAAAATCAGAAGGGAGTTTGAAAAAAAATATTTTGATCCGGAAAAAGAGAGTCGATCATGAAATGCAAAAGAGTTCATCGTCTTCTCCCGCTGATGGCCGGTGGCGATCTTTCGCCGAATAAGGCAGAGCGCATACAGAAACATGTGGACCTGTGTCCCGGATGTCAGGGTGAATACAGGATGTACCGGCTCAGCTTGAAAAGAGCGATAGAGTGGGTGAGTTCCGAAAAGGTGGATTGGAAGGAAAACGAGTGGATGATGTCGCTCCGGAAGGCTTCTCACTTTAAACAGAGAATGAAGACGCAGCTTGCCCCCTGGCCTTTTAAAAAGGGATGGGCACTGGCAATGATGGCGGTTTTGGCCGTTCTCCTGACGCTGTTTGTCTTTCATCCTTCACTTTTCAAACAGTCTGCGCAAAGAGCTTCTACCGCTCCGGTGGAGATATTCCGGCCGGAAATTTTATCCTTGAGAATGGTATCGCAGGAAACCGGTTTAAAAATCAACTGGTTCTTCCATAAAGATTTAAAATTGGAGGTTATGGAATGAAAAAAGTTTTGCTCTTTTTACTCGTCTGCCTGTTCCTTTCTGCAGCAGTTTTGGCTCAACAGAATGTTGAGATGCCCAGCCTGCGTCACGAAATTGTGGAAGTGAAGTACATCAACGCCAACTGGGCCCTGGGACTTCTCAAACAGTACATGAGCCGGAACGGGAAGATCAATCAAATACCGGGAACGAACAAAGTGATCATCGAGGACACGGCCGAGATCGTGGACAAAATCCTGTCCATACTCGAAGAAGTCGATGCCAAACCCCTCGATTTGCAGTTCAATATCGACCTGCTTCTGGGATCGACTCAAGAGGCTGCCAAAACCGATTGGGCCAGAGACAAGAAAAATGAATCCGTTCTCAAAGAACTGCAGGGCCTACTGAAATACAAATCGTTCAGGATGCTGGATTCCTCCATCCTCAAAGTCCAGGACAGCAGCCGATCCTCCCAGAGGATCGGCGGCAAAGGGATCCATCTCAATCTGCAGTTGAGCCCCCGCTACATCAAAGATGAGGATGGCGAGTCCTTCCAGCTTGAGCTGAGGCTTTCTCAGTATCAGGGATTCAAACCCGATGGCAATGAACGGACGCTGACCCTTATCGATACTAACCTCACCCTTCAGAGCGGAGAACAGCAGGTCGTCGGAGTCTCTAAGCTCACCTATGTTCCACAAGAAGCGGGCGGCCAGGAAGAAGATATTGCCTTGATCATGATTCTTTCCGGGAAAGTCTTGAAGTAAAAGCCTGCCGAAGGATTGGGCATATCAAAAGGTCCGATGAAATCATCGGGCCTTTTTTTTAAGGTTTCGTTTGCGCTCGATTTCTTTTATGACCGCTTTGTGGAGAACAAGAAAATAATAGAGGATGA
>CBFDBS010000165.1:0-6395 GCA_965603105.1 uncultured bacterium | reverse complement strand
TATCAACAGCTTCACTTCAAGGAAAAGGAGAGCTACACCTGGGGCGTCAATTTTTTCAGAACCATCAAGCGCAAAAATGAAGAGAGCAGCTTCTCCTGGGTTCCAAAGGAAGAAAGCGGTTTTGTTTCGCGGTTTGCCGCCCTCACGGGAATTGAGGGAATCCGACCGAAACGCCAAATCGAAGTTCTTCCTTTCACCTTGGGCAGCGCTCATTTCAGTCCGGCCGTGGAGGGACATCCTTTCCGAACCGGTAAAGAATACACAGGAAATGCCGGGCTCAACCTGAAAGCAACACTCACTATGAATTTCAGCCTGAATTTAACGGCCAACCCGGATTTCGGTCAAGTGGAGGTCGATCCCGCAGTCATCAATATCAGCGATCAGGAAACGTATTACGCGGAAAAACGGCCTTTTTTCATTGAAGGGGCCGACATCTTCCGCTTCGGCTACGGCGGAGCCAATACGGTCCGCAACCTCGGCTGGAGGGAACCGAGGCTTTTTTACAGCCGGCGGATCGGCCGATCTCCTCAGGGATCTCCATCCGGGCCCGGTTATTTTGACACGCCGGAATGGACGACTATTCTGGGGGCGGCCAAGATGACCGGCAAAATCGGTGACGGTTGGAACCTGGGACTGTTGGGCGCTCTCACACAAAGAGAATTCGCTACCGTGGAACTCGAGGAGCAGCGCAGCCAACAGGAAATCGAACCTGCGACCTCGTATGCTGTCGTCCGTGCGCAAAAAGAATTCAGAGAAGGATTTCAGGGACTCGGCTTCATCACCACCGGCCTGTTCCGCAATTTTCTCTCAGAGAAAATGGAAAACCGGCTGCCCGGCTCGGCCTTCGCTCTGGCCGTGGACGGCTGGAGTTTTCTCGACGCCGACAGGACCTGGGTTGTCACCGGCTGGGTAGGCGGAACCGTTGTGTCGGGGGAGAAATCGGCGATCACGCGTCTTCAGACATCTTCTCTTCATTATTTTCAGCGCCCGGATGCCGATTACGTCGAGGTCGATCCTGAGGCCACGTCTTTGAGCGGCTGGGCCGGCCGGATTTATCTGAACAAGCAAAAAGGCAATTTCATCTTCAACGCCGCCCTGGGGGCCGTCTCGCCCGGCTTTCATGCCATGGATTTGGGCTACCACTCCAGGGGCGACTCCATAAACGGTCACGTCGAGGCGGGATACCGCAGTTTTCATCCGGGCAAGTTCTGGCGAACCTGGAGCCTGACTCTCTCCACCTACCGGAACTACGACTTCAGCGGCAACCGGACGGATGAATTCTACAATTTCACGGCCGTGGGGCAGCTTCTCAATTACTGGAGAGGAACCTTTTTTTTCAGCTATGATCCACCCCGCTACAGTCACTATCTGACACGCGGCGGCCCGATGGCCTATTATCCGGCAGGGATCATGCGGCGCTTCAGCATCAGCAGCGACAACCGGAAAAGACTCGTGCTGTCGCTCTCCGCACATTACCGCACTCACCCTCCTTACAGAGGCAACAATTATTCGATCGACATCGGCCTCCGCTGGAAGCCGAGCGAAAATTTAAGCCTCTCAATATCTCCGGGCTATTCGTGGCGACTGTCGGAAGGCCAGTTTATCACCAAAGTGACCGATCCGCTCAAGACGGAAACTTACGGTGTCCGGTACATCCTGTCCGATATCGTCCAGGAAACCGTGCCTATCGAGATCCGGATCAACTGGACATTCACTCCCCGGCTCAGCCTCCAGGCCTACCTCCAGCCCTACATCGGAGTCGGGGATTACATGCGCTTCAAAGAGCTGACAGCCGTCAGGACTTTTGATTTCGACTATTTCGGAGAAGGTCAATCCACTATCGAGCTCAGCGGCGGTGTCTACACCTGCGACCCCGACGGGCCAGGTCCGGCTGAGGCTATTTCCTTCAGAGATCCCGACTTCAACCTCAAATCCCTGAGGGGGACGGTTGTGCTGAGATGGGAATACAGACCAGGCTCGGCCATGTATCTTGTCTGGACACAAAACAGGGCTGACTATTCCCATCCGGGAGATTTCCGTTTCGAGCGGGATTTCGAGGATCTGCTGCAGGCTCCCGGTGATCACATTTTTCTGTTCAAAATCAACTACCGCTTCGCCTTCTAATAAATTGGGGACAGGGCACACCGGGCCTCCCTCCCCACTCCCTTAACTTCTTGATTTTTGGGGAAAAGGCAAGTAATCTGTAGACACCCATGGCCACTCAGTCCACCGGAGAGGAACAAACCGCTTGAAACCGAAAGTCGTGCTCAGTCTGGAGCAAGCCCTGACTCTGACTTATGCGACCCTGCGCATGGTCCACCTCGGCTGGCGGGTCATTAAAATCGAACCGACACCTGTTCCCGGAAGAAAGTCCAAGGGCGACCCTAACCGCTATATCGGCCGCCCGGTGGCCGGGGATGACCGGCACAGTTATTTCGTCTCACCCAATGCCGGCAAAGAAGCCATAGCCATTGATCTCAAACAAGAAGACGGACAGCTTCTTCTGAAGCATCTTGTTAAAGAACTCAATGTTGACGTGTTCTGCACCAACACCCTGCCTGCGCGGCATAATAAACTTGGAATTGAATACTCCACACTC
This sequence comes from uncultured bacterium, assembly GCA_965603105.1. Classification (GTDB taxonomy): domain Bacteria; phylum Acidobacteriota; class Aminicenantia; order Aminicenantales; family Aminicenantaceae; genus CBFDBS01. The sequence goes on along the minus strand of CBFDBS010000165.1, from coordinate 3,796 downwards.
AGCGCAATTAAAACCGATCTCATCTGGTGCTGCATCTCGGCCATGGGACTGACCTACCCTGACGTCCCCGGCTACGATCCAGTAATGCAGGCCATGTGCGGATACATGGATTTGACCGGATACTCTGATGGACCGCCGCTTCAATGCGGACCGCCGCTCATCGACCTCAAAGCCGGGGATGAGGCTTTGACTCAAATTCTCTTGGCTCTCATGGAGCGGAAAGAGACAGGAAAAGGAAAACAGATCGATATTTCCATGGCCCAAGCGGCCGTTTCCTGGCTGCACACCTTCCTGCCTATGCTGGATATGGGAAGCCCTCCTGCGGAGCTGAAGCGTTCGGGCAACGAACACCGCCAGTTCATCCCGGTCAATGCCTATAAAACCAAAGACGGTTTTATCTACATGGCCATCGGCAGTGACGCTCAGTGGCACCGGTTCACACAGTCATCCATGTTCTCTTCTCTCCATTTGGAGTGTTATGCCACCAACGAAGGCCGCCGCCAACATAAGGTCGAGCTTCACCGGAGCATCGAAGCCATCACGCAGAAACACCGCTCTGAAGAAGTGGCAGGGGTGCTCTCTGAAACGTCCATTCCCCATTCTCCCATCACTCCAATCGAGGCTGTGCCCGAATTGTCTTTTGTCTCTTCTGCCGCCCTGAAAACAACGGCGCCCGACGGCAGGACCGTCCGGCTGCCTCCTCCTGCCGTATATACCGAGCATCTCGAAAAGATCGACAGAACGCTTCCCTTTGCCCCGGCATACGGGGAGCACACTGATTCTATCCTCGAAGAGGCGGGCTTGTCCCCCTCCGAGATCGCTTCGCTTCGAAAAAAACAGGTTGTTGCGTGAAACATTTCGACTACTATAAGCCCCGTTCTCTGGAAGAGGCGTTGGAGCTGAAAAGGGAGATACCGGGATCGAGGTTTATCGCGGGCGGGACAGATCTGATGGTCCAGATCAAGAGCGGGGAGGTGTCACCTCCGGCGCTGATCTCCCTCAGGTCAATTTCGGAGCTTTCCTTTGTAGAGGTCAACGGAAACGCGAGAATCGGCGCCCTGGTCACGGTGACCGATCTCATCCGGAATCCCGACATTCGGCGCTATTTTCCCCTTCTCGCTGAAGCGGCCCTGAGGTTGGGAAGTCCTCAAATCCGGAATGTGGCCACTGTGGGAGGAAACCTCTGCAACTGCTCACCTTGTGCGGACCTGGCCTTGCCTCTTCTCGTCATGGAGGCCAAAGTCAGGATCAGAAACATTGTCGGAACTCAAGACATCCGGATTGAAGATTTCTTTCGTGGGCCAGGGGATTCCTGTCTGTCATCCGGACAGATCCTAACGGAAATTTTAGTCGAACCTCCTCCTCCAAACACCAAAGCCGTATTCAAAAAAAAGGGACGGGTCAAAATGGATCTGGCTGTCGCCAGCACGGCTGTGCTGTTGGAGATGGAGGGACAGGAGTGCCGCAAAGCCCGAGTGGCGGCAGGTTCAGTGGCTCCCGTTCCCCTGCGCCTCCTCAAAGTCGAGTCATTGTTGGAGGGGAAAATAATATCTCCGGAGTCGGTGCTTCAAGCACAGAGTCTCGGCATGGAAAGTGTTGCCCCTATCACGGACGTCCGGGGAACCGAAGAGTACAGGCGTCAGATCACAGGAGTGTTCATCAAGCGGAGCATCGAGCACCTTCTCGGCTGGAGAAATCCTTGAAAAAAGAGATCCTTTTTAACCTCAACGGCATGGAGGTTTCTTTATCCGTTAAAGGACATGAGCGCCTTATCGACGTTCTCCGTGAGAACCTCGGCCTGACCGGAACGAAAGAAGGCTGCGGCAAGGGCGAATGCGGAGCCTGCACGGTTCTTGTCGACGGCAAGGCCGTCAACTCCTGCCTCTACCCGGCCCTGGAGATTGAGGGGAAAAGCGTTCTGACTATCGAGGGGCTTCAAGGTCCGGAGCACAAACTCTCCATTCTCCAGCAGGCTTTTGTGTATTGTGGAGCGATTCAGTGCGGCTTCTGCACTCCGGGCATGATCCTCTCCGCCAAGGCCCTGCTCGATTCCAATCCAAAGCCCACCGAAAAAGCCATCCGCGAAGCGCTGACGGGAAATCTCTGCCGGTGTACGGGTTATGTGCAGATTTTGGAAGCCGTCAAGCGGGCGGCCCTCAAACTGGGGGAAAATCCGTGACGGATTTCAGTTTCATCGGCAAACGGTTGCCCCGCCCGGACGGACCCGACAAGGCCGCCGGGAAAGCTCACTACATCCATGATCTTAAAAGGCCGGGAATGCTCTTTGGAAAAATCAAGTTCAGCGATTTTGCCCATGCCCGGATAAAACATATCGATACCTCAAAAGCCGAGAAGCTTCCGGGAGTGAAGGTCGTGATCACCGCTTATAACACACCCGAAATCCGGATTGGATTTCTCCGCGATAATTTTGCCCTGAAAAAGGATAAAGTCCGGCAGTACAGGGACGAAGTGGCGGCCGTGGCGGCCATCGATCCTGATATTGCCGAGCAAGCTGTCGAGCTGATCCAGGTGGAGTACGATCCTCTGCCGGGTCTTTTTTCCCCCGAAGATGCTCTTGGGGAAGGGGCTCCGCTGATTCATGAGAGCGATGCCGGAGGCCGGCCCCGGAAAGATAACATGCTCCCCCTCCGGTACCATCATGAGTCCGGAGACACTGCCGCAGGGAAAAGGACGGCTAAACACATTGTCGAAGGGAGCTATTCCACTCCGCTTGTCCAGCAGTCCTGTATGGGGACGGCCGGATGCATCGCCGAATTCGATATGAACTGCAACCTGACTCTGTGGACCAAGACCCAAATACCATTTCTTGCCCAGCGCGATTTCAACCGTGCCCTCACCGACATGGGCTTAAGCGGCAAAAACACCCGGATCATCGTGCCCACACTGGGGGGAGGCTTCGGGACGGGACTAGACACCCATGCCTATGAATACATCGCAATTCTGCTGGCCTACAGGACAGGGCATGCAGTTAAAATCGTCTACAGCCGGGACGAAGAATTCGCCTATCTCTCACCGCGGCAGTCTTCACAGACACATATTGTCCAGGGCTGTGACGAAAACGGGAAGCTTGTGTTCCGGGAGGTCGAGGTTATCCAGGACAACGGAGCCTATGCATCCTGGGGGGCCACCTATCCTTCGGTCATGATGCTTCCGGCGACGTCTCTTTACCGTGTTCCCCATGTTTATTTCAATGCCCGCCTCGTCTACACCAATAACACCTACTGCCAGGCCATGCGCGGCTATGGCAATCCCGAGCTCACTTGGGCCCTGGAAAGCAATCTGGACGAACTGGCCGAGACGGCGGGAATCGATCCCTATGACCTTCGTCTATTGAACTGCAACAGATCAAACGAGACAACACCTATGGGCTTGAAAATCAGCACCTGCGGCCACAAGGAATCCCTGGCGACCGTGGCCGCGAAAATCGAGTGGAAGAAAAAGCACAAAAAAGGCAAGAAGCGGGGAGTCGGCATGGCATCCCTGATCCACGTCGGCGGCGGAGCGCGGATCTATAGGTCTGACGCCAGCGGCATTATCCTTAAACTGGACGATTTCGGTAACATCAATGTTTACCACGGAGGCGTTGAAATGGGCCAAGGGCTCCATACCGTTCTTGCAGCTGCCGTTGCCGAAGCTGTGGGAGTTTCCCCTGAGAAGGTGCACATCAATCCCACCGACACCTGCACTTGCCCCTGGGATGTCGGAACCCATGCCAGCCGGGGAGCCTTTATGGCCGGCAATGCCAGCCTCCTGGCCGCCGAAAAACTGCGCCGCA
>CBFDBS010000164.1:0-6425 GCA_965603105.1 uncultured bacterium | reverse complement strand
CTGCCCGTATCCCGGAAAACCATCTTGATCCCTTCATCAGGGAGACGAAGAAGATCGATGGTCAGGGCTCCATGACCGTCCATGGCTCTCACCGAATTCTTGATAAGATTCCAGAATATCTGTTTGAGCTGATTACCGCTGCCATAGTATTGGATATTCGCGGAGCGGAAATTTCCGGCGACCTGGCAGCGGCCGTTCAATTCTCCACTCCTTCTCATCAGAAGCAGTGTTTCTTTGAGAGCCTCGGAGATGTTGACAAGGGATTCTTCATCAGCTGTATCCGTTGACAGACTCAGGAAGTCATCAAGGGATTTTGAGACCCTCTCCGATTCTTTAACAACGATGTCCATGAGTTTTTGTTGGTCATCGGTTAGGTGCAGCTCATCCCTGAGAACCTGGACGGAACCCGAAATGGCTGCCAGCGGATTGCGGACCTCGTGCGACACATAGGCGGAAACCTCCCCCACCTCCGCCAGCCTCCGTTTGACTTCCAGCTCTCTCTGTGCCAATCGCAGCTCTTCATTAGCTCTGTTCAGCTTGCTCATTAAATAACTGGTAAGGAAGGCCACTACGAAAAAAACACCCCAGGCGACGAAAAGATTGCTCAACACTCCAAGCTGGCTGAATCCCGCCTGTTCGCTTTCCTGATAGCTGGGGATGAGTTCCAAAAACATGCCATCCACGAGAACACCAAAACAGACAGCCGAAAGGGCGGCCGTTATGTAGGCGGCTTTTCTGGAAAGAATAATTCCCGCCGCGATAATAGAAAAGATATACAGGAAATAAAAAGATCCCTCCAGGCCGCCCGAAATATAGACAAAGGCAGTGATAATCAGAAGGTCTAAAAAAATCTGAAAGCCGACCTGATAGGAGTAGTTTTTTCCCAAAAAGTACAATCCGAAATAGACCCCCGACAGGATATAGGCAATCAGGATGAGAGCGTAGAACGGATTCAGGGGCAGGAATGTCGAGGTGCTGAACTGGACGGTGACAGCCGATATGATCAAGGCTGTCACAATGATCAGGCGGACAACGATGAGACTGAAGACGTCCTTTTTATCAATATTAAGGAACGCCCTCTCTTTGCTTGGTTTCTTCATAACTGCTGCATGAGGCTAAAGATAGGAAGGTACATCGAGACGACAATGAGGCCGACCATTCCGCCGACAACGATGAGGAGGATGGGCTCGAGAATAGACAACAGAGTCGCCACAGAGGTTTCCACTTCTTCGTCATAAAAGTCGGCAAGCTTGGTCAACATATCGTCCAGCGTACCAGTGGTCTCTCCCACCCTCAGCAGTTGGGTAAACATAAAAGGAAACTTTCCCGAAGCGAGAAAAGCATCCGTCATGCTGCTCCCTTCGGAAATGAGCGTCCGGGCATTCATGAGCTGCTCTTCCAGGATGACATTTCCCGATGTCGAGGATGTGATTTTTATACACTCCAGCATGGGAACACCGCCCGAAATGAGAGTGCTCAATGTACGCGTTATCCGTGACAATGCGACCTTTTCAAATATCTTTCCGAAAAGGGGGAGTTTGAGGGTCATCCTGTCGAAAAACTTCCGTCCCGGTTCTGTCTGTCTAATATACCGGACAAGGAAAATTGAGGCGATAAATCCAATAAAAATAAAGATGATGTTATTTTGGACAAATTTGCTCAACGCCAGGATGACGGCTGTCAGGCCCGGAAGATCCGCACCGAGTTCTATAAATATCTGAGCGAAAACGGGGATCACCTTCCAAAGCATGAAGATAACAACCAGAACAGCGAATCCCAAAACAGCAACGGGATAAACCATGGCCTGCCGGACCTGGGACCGCAGTTTGACAATTTTTTCCAGATATTCGGCCAGCCGTCTCAACATGACATCCAGAGAACCGCTCTGTTCACCAGAGCCGACCAAATTGCAAAAGAGGCTGTCGAAGACTTTGGGAAATTTTCTCTTGGCTTGATGCAGAGACGATCCTGCTTCCACATCCTCACGAATGTCCTGGATGACTTTCTTGAAATATTTGTTGCTTGTCTGTTCGGACAGGATGTTCAAGCTCTGTATCAAGGGAAGCTCGGCATCGATCAAAACGGCAAGCTGGCGGCTGTAGATGGCCAGATCCTTCAGCTTTACCTTCCGCTGCTGAAGGAACGGAATTTTGAACTGCTGTTTTTCCCTGGTGATGTTGAGCCCCGATATTTGCTCTTGGGAAAGGAGCCTGGACAGATCGGCTTCAGACCGGGACATCCGCTTTCCGCCCACGATATCCCCGAACCTATTTTTCCCGTTCCATACATATACTGGCATTATTGTCTCCTCTCTGATCTTTTAATATTAGTCGGAGAGAGCTGGTCTTGTTCGCTTTTGGCCATTTCTCTTTTCTGAATAATCTCGGTCAGCTCCTCGGATTTTGAAGTGGCTGCTCTTGCCGTCTCGAGAGTGATGAGTCTTCTCAAGTAGAGATCAGCCAAAGATTGATTGAAGGTGATCATCCCAAATTTTTCCTGTCCCATTTGCATGGTGGCGTAGATCTGATGAATTTTATTTTCCCTTATCAAATTGCGAATGGCAGGGTTGAGGATCAGTATTTCTAGGGCCAGGACACGTCCCCGGTCATCAGCCCTGGGCAGGAGGGATTGGACGATCACCGCCTCCAGGCTCATCGAAAGCATGATCCTCACCTGGGACTGATAGTGGGCGGGAAAGACATCGACAATCCTGGAAATAGTCTCCGCGGCGGAATTGGTATGGAGTGTAGAAAATGTCAAATGCCCCGTTTCGGCGACCCGGAGCGTGGCTTCCACGGTTTCCATGTCTCTCATCTCACCCACAAGAACCACATCGGGATCCTCACGAAGCACGGCACGCAGTGCATTGGGAAACGAATGCGTATCCACATGCAGTTCCCGCTGGTTGATGACGGATTTTTTCGGCGTAAAGAAGTATTCAATCGGATCCTCAATGGTGACGATATGCACAGGCCTGTCCTTGTTGATGTAGTCGATCATGCAGGCCAGACTGGTGGACTTTCCACAGCCGGTAGGTCCGGTAACTAGAACCAATCCTCTGGGAAGATAGCAGAGCTGGCCCAGCCTAGTAGGAAGCCCCAGTTGCTCGAACGTCCAGTTGCTCGACATGAACCGACGGATAGCGATGGCAACAGCCCCCTTCTGCATGAAGACATTCGCCCTGAAACGGCCAAGATCCTGGAGGCCGAAAGAGAAATCGAGCTCCCACTGATCTTCAAAAGTCTTCTTCTGCTTGTCAGACAAAAGACTGTAGATGAGCCCCTTGGTTTCCGTCGGAGTCAAGGGTGGATAGTCCAGTGAGATGAGTTTTCCATCGATCCGTATTCGGGGAGGAATGAACGTTGTGATATGCAAATCACTGGCATCTCTCTCGACACTGATTTTTAATAATTCTTGAATGGTTACTGACATTTTTGGCCCCTTAGTCTCTGATAGTCTCTCTTAAAACCTCCTCAATAGAGGTGATTCCCTGTTTGATCTTGGCCAGTCCGCTCCCCCGCAGGGTCACCATGCCCTCGGCAATGGCTTTAGCCTTGATGTCGCGGGACTGGGATTTCGAAAGGATCAAGTCTTTGATGGTTTGAGAAACCTCCATGACTTCAAACAATCCAGTTCTGCCCTTGTATCCTGTATTATTGCACTCATTGCACCCCACAGGCTTGAAAACTTTCACATCCTTGGCCTCTTTTGAAGTGAATCCAATGTCGGTAAGGGCGCTTTCAGTCAGATTCTGCCTTGCCCGGCATTTTTTGCACAGACACCGCACCAGCCGCTGGGCGACAATCATGGATACGGAATCGGCAATTAAATACGATTCGACATCCATATTCATCAACCTGTTGACCGTGCTGGCGGCATCATTGGTGTGGACGGTAGAAAAGACCAGGTGACCGGTCAGGGCGGCCTTGATGGCGATATCAACCGTTTCCAGATCCCTCATCTCCCCGACAAGCATAATATCCGGATCCTGTCTTAAAAAACTCTTCAAGGAAGTGGAGAAGTTGAGACCGATCTCCTCCTTGATGTCGACCTGATTGATTCCTGCCAGGTAAAATTCAACCGGGTTTTCTGCAGTCATGATGTTTTTTTCTATCGAATTGAGAACGGAAATTGCAGAATAAAGGGTGTTCGTCTTGCCGCTTCCCGTCGGACCTGTCACCAGGATGATTCCCCACGGCCTTTTGATGCCCTTTTTAAAGATATCCAGGCTATCTTTTTCAAATCCGAGTTCTGCAAGATCCAACCTCAGCATCTCTTTATCGAGAAGCCGGATGACGATTTTTTCTCCGAACATGGTGGGCACACTGGAAACGCGCATATCCACGTCTTTGCGCTCTCCCCCGCCCAACTTAGCCCTGATCATCATTCTCCCGTCTTGGGGCAATCTCTTCTCCGCGATGTTCATATTCGAGAGGATCTTTACCCTGGACAGCACGGCGTTTTTAAATCTCAAAGCAAGGTTCATCATCTCATAGAGAGTCCCGTCCAGGCGGTAGCGAATCCGGAAGGATTTTTCGTAAGGCTCGAAATGGATGTCAGAGGCCTTCTTCTTGACAGCATCCAGAATGACGGAATTCACGAGAGCTATGATCGGAGCTTTTTCGGAAGAGGCTTCCAATTCTTCCAGATCGTAGTCTTCCTCCTCTATTTCCTCTTCTACAATGTGGACCGTTGAGTCTTCGGCCTGCTCGATATCCTCCACCACATGTTTGGGACGGAGGGCGTCGGATGAGCCGTAGTATTTCTGCGCGGCGCGTATTATGGCCGATTCGGAGGCAATAACCGGCTGCAGACTCAGTCCGGTACGAAATTTGATGTCTTCCAGCGAATCCAGATCTGTCGGATCCATCATGGCCAGCGTCAGAGTGTTCCGGTTCAAGTGAATGGGCATGATCAAATATCTCTTGGCCATCTCGGAGGGAATCAAGTCGAGCACATCCGGATAGACCTCAAATTGATCCAGGTCAATGAAAGGATAGCCGAATTCCCTGCTCAACGTTTGGGCCATTTCCTCCTCAGATAGGTAGCCGAGACTGACAATGGCCGAACCTATGGAAACTTCGTTCTTGTGCTGGAAATCAACCGCCGTTTTCAACTGAGTCTTATTCAGCATCTGTTCGCGGACCAGCAACTCTCCCAGATTTGAACCCATGATTGTTATCCTTTTTTATGCTCCTCTGTTTTATTAGCCCTTTCTGAAGGAACCATCAATAATGACGGTCTTTTCCCGGAATTTTTCTCTTCATACGGCAAATCTCTATTCAAATTGAAACTTTTTTCCATATTATTCTAGAGGGCTCTTATTTTTCCAGAGGCCCGGCAGACGGTCAATCACCATGCAGGAGGATTCGAAGGGTGAATTTGTAGTACCCCCTCTCACCCTTAAAGGGGATATCTTATTTGGGAGCATCCACCGTAGATGGGAGCGGGCAAAACATCAATGTCTAGATCATCAAGTCTCCTCCATTGATATCGATGGAAGCCCCTGTGATGTAAGCGGCGGCTTCGGAACACAAGAAGAGGACGAGATGGCCTATCTCCTCAGGTGTTCCCAGCCTGCCGACAGGGAATGATCCGATGCATTTCTCAAGTTCCTCGAAAGTGGTGGTTTCTCTCGCCATTTTGGTATCGATGAGCCCCGGACAAACGGCATTGACGGTGATCCCCATTGGAGCGACCTCTTTGGCTACCGCCCTGGTGAAACCGAGCAATCCTGCCTTGGAGGCCGTGTAGTGGGCTCCGCCCAAGGTGCTCACACTCCGGCCCGCGGAGGAAGAGATGTTGACGATGCGGCCATAGCCGTTTTCTTTCATCAGCGGGATCACAGCTTGGGTGCACTGGAAGACGCCGGTGAGATTGGTGCGCATTGTCTCGTCCCATTCTTTAAAATCAATATCCAGAAACCTGGTCCTGTACATGATGCCGGCATTGTTGATGAGGATATCGAGCCGGCCGAACGTCTCTCTGGTTTTTTGGAAAACCGAGGCAATGGAATTTCTATCTGTCACATCCAGAAAACAGCCAATCACATCCTTAGATGGGGCCCCTATCTCTTGGGCGGTCTGCCGGGCATTGGTCTCATCGATATCCGCCACTACGGCTTTGGCTCCGGCTTTAACCAGCACAGAGGTCACTGCCCTGCCGATGCCGCGACCCGCTCCGGTGACAAGAGCGACCTTTTCATCCAATCGGAATGGGAGGCTGTCCATTTTTTCCTCTTTTAAAAAGAAATGACCTTAAAAATAAGAATTTTTATTGTACTCGATATCTTGTGGCGGCTCGAAATATTTTTGAATTCAGAACAAAATTGAGTTTATTCAATTTCTATAATCTTTTGAATACGGGGACTCCCATAAACAGCTTCAGCCGAGAAAACTGTCAAGTTATCGAGGATATGTGCCTCT
>CBFDBS010000163.1:0-6430 GCA_965603105.1 uncultured bacterium | reverse complement strand
CCCAATCAACGATAAATGAGAAGAAATGAATATACATGCCTTGTGTGATACGATTTCCATCAAGAGCACCGAAGTGCTTGTTGTCGGCAGCAAGCTCTTTACCAAAAGTGCCTCAAGCCCGACTTATGCTGAGCATCTCAATGGAATCACCTTGAAACATCCGTGTATCAATGGGATTGGGCGCTACGAAGTCGAAGCGGAAACATTGGCCGGCAAATTGGACCCCGCCTTTTTGGTCCAGCAGTGGAAAGGAGAGGAGTATCCTACTCTGATTTATCATCACGGCAATCTCGAGAGGCCTTTCAATTTCCACTGGTATATGAAAAACACATTCAGGGATATTTTTATGCGCAGCGGTCAGCCGATCGAGGCGAATCTGATCGCCCTGCGTGCTCCTTATCACAGAGGATCCTACATCCGCTATGCCCGGAATATCGGCCACCTCAAGAATTTTATCGCCATGCTGTCAGTTTCCGTCCGTTTGATCGAGGACCTCGTTTCCCATTTCAAAAACAGAACAAAGGGCCGCATTATCGTGGCGGGGATCAGCCTGGGAGGTCTGGCGGCCAATCTGCACAGAACCTATTTCAATTCGGCCGACGTTTACATTCCTCTCTGTGCTGGGGCTTCTTTGGAGGATGTCTTCACGACATCTGCTTATAAAAAAGTGATCGATATCGTCTACGAGAATAAAGAGGCTATAAGAGAGATCATCGATTTCGAGGGGGATTTCCGGAAGGTCACAACCGAAAATGTTTTTCCACTCCTCGCCCGGTACGATCAGCTCTTCCGATTCGAGAGGCAAAGGGAAAGTTATGAAGGCTACCCGGTCGAGGTTTTGGACAAAGGGCATTGGACAGCCGCTCTGTCAAGCAAGGCTTTGCGCAGGCATATTCTCCGCTTTATTCATTAGCGATGGACGTCATCACTTGGAAATGCCGATGACATCAATGCACTGCGATGCACAATAATCGTTTAAATTGATAATGGATAAGTCCAAAAAAAACTGGCTTATGGGCTGCGGAATTGGCTGCGGCGCTGTTCTCGTCATTCTGATTCTTCTCATTATCACTGGAGTTCTATTTATCAGGAACACAGTTTCTTTTTTTAAGGAGTCGAGTGATATCGCGGTCAATCTTAGCGAACTTTATGGGGATATCGAAGATTATGTCCCTGAACCAGACGGTTCCATTAAACGGCAGCGGATAGAAGCATTCCTGACAGCGAGAGAAAAGACGGCTCCAGTTCGGGAAAAGTTGGAACGAACCATAGCCGTTCTTGAAGAGGTCAGGAAAAGGGGTGACACCAGCGGGGCCAGAACACCTGGCCAGGGTCTTCGCGTTATAAAAAATGCCTTTGGCATGATCCCCCAGCTGGGCGAGTTTTATGCCGGCCGCAACCGTGCTCTTTTGGAAGCCGAGATGGGTTTGGGTGAGTATTTTTATATTTATTCCATCGCTTATTATTCCTGGCTGGGCAAATCTCCCGGTGACGGTCCCGGTTTCCGGATTGTGAGGCGCGGAGGGGTCTGGAATGCAGAGGAGTGGGAAGGGGGGGAAGACTTGGAAGAGCGCTGGAGGAGGATGAGCGAACAGATCAATCCATTGATCCTTCCCATGCTTCGAAATCAGCTGGCTGCCTTGAGGGAGCAGACGGAACGTCTGTCAAACGAGAACTGGGAAGAAATGCTGGAGGCTGAAATTGAGGCCATGGAAAGGGACAACAGCCGGATTCCTTGGCAGGATGGCCTTCCCGATTTGACAGAGTTGCCGCTTCGCCTTTTCCGCCAGAGATTTTTGGATACTTACAGCCTGTTGTCCAATATTTTCGAGATTCTTCCCGATTGAGAGAGGCAGCTTTTTGGATGAGACCGATAGATCCGATTTTCCCGGATTCTGTCGAGGTCCAGATCCAAAAAATGGCCATGTCGGCATCCCCGCTTCCTTTTCAAATTCTTTTCATGTGACTTGTTATGGCTTGTTTTTGACTTCTGAAAAAGGCTGTGATAGAAGTGATCTGAAAGTCTCATGAGATCGATATGGGGAGGCGAAAGTGGCCGACAAAACAAAGGGACTGAGCCGGCGTGCCTTTCTCTCGTCCTCGATGGGGGCGGCTTTGGGAATGGCCGGATCTTCTTTATTGAGTCGTAAATCCCTCCAGGCGGCTCCATCAACCGCGAAGAGGAGAATTGCCCTGGTGGGGACAGGAGTCAGGGGATGTTCAACCTGGGGACGAACCCTCATCCAGGACTACGGTGATGTACTGGAAATGGTCGGTCTTTGCGACATCAATCCCATCCGCTTGGAATACGCTAAAACTTACATGGGTGCCGGCTGTCCGACCTATACCGATTTTAGAAAAATGGTCCAAGAGACGAAGCCGGATACGATCATCGTGACCACGACGGATTGTTTTCACGCCAAATATATCTGTCTGGCTTTGGAAATGGGATGCAATGTGATCACGGAAAAACCGATGGCCACGGATGAAAAAATGGCCCAGGATATCATCGACACCGAAAGGAGGACAGGAAAGGAATTGATCGTGACCTTCAACTACCGCTACAGTCCCGAGGCGGTCAAGATCAAAGAATTTCTTCTTTCGCGGGAAATTGGAGAGGTCACCTCCGTTGATTTCAACTACTATCTGGATACAGATCATGGGGCTTCCTATTTCCGGCGCTGGCACGGTTTTAAACAGTTTTCCGGTTCCCTCCTTGTCCACAAGGCTACCCACCATTTCGACCTGATGAACTGGTGGTTGGCGGCTGAACCTGTGGAAGTCAATGCTTATGGTCATCTGCGCAAGTACGGTCATAATGGGATATTCAGGAGTGCGCGGTGTTTGAACTGTCCCCATAAGTCATCCTGCGAATTCTTCTGGGATATCACCCCCAATACGCACCTCATGAACCTCTATGTCAGGGCCGAATCCGCAGATGGATACCTCCGGGATGCCTGTGTGTTCCGGAATGAGATCAATATCTGGGACACGATGAATGTTCAGGTTCAGTATCATAACCGGGTGACGATGAGTTATTCATTGAATGCTTTTATGCCCTACGAAGGATACTCGGTGGGTTTCAATGGGACAGAGGGAAGATTGGATGCCCGCGTTTATCACAACCAGTCGTGGCAGGTGCAGAGCCTGGCCGATTTCCGGCTGACAAAAAATTTTGGGGACAGCCGGACATCCAGCCTGAAGTCGGGCGGGTCCGGACACTGGGGGGCCGATCAAATCATGCAGGACCGCATCTTCCGGAAATCCGACGGGGATCCTCTGAAACGGGATGCTGGCAGTCGAGAAGGAGCGCTGTCGATACTGATCGGGATTGCCGCCCGCAGGAGTATCGAGCAGAAACGGCCATTTCGTATTGAAGAACTGGTCAAGTTATAAAGGGAGAGAGAGACATGAAGTGTCTCCAACATCATTGTGTCATCTGTCTATCGGTGCTTCTCTTGATCCCTGCAGCCTTCGGTTCTCGAGAGGGACGAGGGGAAATTGAAGACATGAGAGTCAACAAGGAAAGATTGGAACGCCATATCGCCGAACTTGCCGGATTTGGAAAAACGCCCGAGGGTGGAGTTAACCGTGTCGCCTACAGCGTTGAGGATATCGAGAGCCGCAAGTTCCTCATCAGGATCATGTCAACATCCGGTATGGAGGTCCATGTGGATGAGGCCGGAAATATCATCGGCAGACTGAAAGGGGTGGATTCCACGCTTCCCCCGATTGTTTTCGGATCTCACACGGATACAGTCCCTCACGGCGGAAAGTACGATGGAGCCGTCGGAGTTCTCAGCGCCATCGAGTGTGTTCAGATTATCCTTGAAAACGGAATCCAAACCCGTCATCCTTTGGAAGTGATCGTTTTTACGGATGAAGAAGGCGGGCTTGTGGGAAGCCGGGCCATGAACGGGTCTTTGACGCCTAAAGCCTTGGATGAAGTCAGCCACAGCGGCAAAACCGTCCGTGAGGGGATCGTCGCTCTGGGAGGAGATCCCGATCGTCTGGACAATGTGTTACGAAAAAAGGGGGAGATTGAGGCCTTTTTGGAGATTCACATCGAGCAGGGGAGAGTTCTCGAAGACAAGGATATTGATATCGGAGTGGTCGAGGGAATCGTGGGAATCGCCTGGTGGGACGTGACAGTCGAAGGATTTTCCAACCATGCCGGAACCACTCCCATGAATAGGAGGCAAGATGCTCTCTTGGCGGCGGCCCAGTTTGTCCTCGCTGTGAACAGAATTGTCACCAGCGTTCCCGGCAGTCAGGTGGGGACAGTCGGTCGCATCCGCGCCGAGCCTGGAGCACCCAATGTGATTCCAGGGAAGGTCGTGATGAGTTTGGAACTGCGCGATCTGTCGGCCGAAAAAATCTTTTCCCTCTTCGAGATGATAAAAAAGGAAGCAGCCGCCATCGCCGACAGTACAGAAACCCGATTTTCCTTCGATCCTATCGATGCCATGGCCATTCCGGCACCGACCGATCCGGCCATCAGAGAGAAAATCTCCGAATCGGCCCGGGAGTTGGGACTTTCGACGCACTTTATGCCCAGCGGTGCCGGTCACGACGCTCAGGATATGGCTAAGATCGCTCCGACCGGGATGATCTTTATCCCCAGTATTGGAGGCGTCAGTCACTCTCCCAGGGAATTTTCGAAGATAGAGGATATTGTCAATGGTGCCAATGTTCTTCTGCAGACCATCCTGAGAATAGACAGGAACTGATCCTATGAGGGAGTTGTCTAAGAAAAATACGTACGGATCAAGAGAAAGCGCATTGGCCGTTGATGTTGAAGACAATTTTCATGGATGAGGTTAAAGAGGAGGGAGAGTAATTGAAAATGAAATTGAAAAGCCATGTGGTCTTTGTTCTTATTTGCTTGATTTTTGTCCTGACACCTGAGGTTTACGGCCAGCCCCAAGCCGGTAATATCCAGACAGTCAGCATTTCCTCCCAGGCCGTCGACAAAACGATGAAATACAATATCTGTCTGCCTGAAGATTACAATGCGTCCGACCAAAGGTATCCCGTTCTCTATCTCCTTCACGGATTGACCAGCAATTACCGGGCTTGGGCTTTATTAGGGGCTGGAAGATACGCGGCTGGTTATCAACTCATTGTGGTCATGCCCGACGTGGGAAATTCCTGGTATGTCAACTGGGCGCAGAGCGAAAACGGCCAGAAAAACGACTGGGAGGATTTTATTATAGACGAACTTATCCCTCATGTGGATTCGAAATATAGAACAATTGCCAGAAGAGAGGGGCGGGCGATCAATGGGCTTTCCATGGGAGGCTACGGCGCCATCATGCTCGGTCTCCGGCACCCCGACCTGTTCTGTTCCATCGGGAGCCACAGCGGAGTCATCGGGTATGCTCGGAGTCAGAAAGAACGGTTGAAGAAGGGAGAAAAACCATGGTTCATGTGGGAAGAGAGACTCTCCGACGAGCCAAATCCATCAATCGGAATCGAAGGTTTCTCCAGCCAGGTTGAACGCTCGCCAAGCGGACAGCTCTTTTTATCGGCCGAGGACTGCGATTCTTACGATCCCTTTACCCTGGTTCTTCAAATTCCCAAGAACAAACTCCCTCATATTTATATCGATTGCGGCACAGAGGACGGATTGATCAACGGAGCACGGAATTTTATCAGGGTTTTGGAGGAGAATAAAATTCCCTTCACCTACGCTCAGTCAGAGGGGGGCCACCAGGCCACTTACTGGGCCAGAGAGGTTGGTCATTCGATGGCAGTTCAGTATCATATCATTCAACGTCAGCTGGGTAAAAAAACGGAGAATGAACCGGGTTTCAGCCGGTAACCACTTTTTGCCGCGCTTCGTTGAACGTGACACGCTTGCCGGTGTGCATAGCGGCAATAGTCATGCACAGGGCCACCGAGTGATTGTATCCGGCCTGAATATCGGCATTGGGTTTGTTCCGGCTTCGAACACACTCCATCCAGTTCCGCATGTGAGCGAAGGTGGCGTCATCCGTTCCTGTGTTGGCTGCGGTTTCGATCCCACCTGCTTCGGCTATTGATATCTCAGGAAGCTTGTTTTCTTCCATGCCCATGGCGCCGGCCATGTTCTGGGTCAATCCCCCCTGAGGAGTGATTTGATTGGTTTCCAGATTGAGAGTTCCCCCATTTGAAAAATAGAGCTCTTTGACTCCCCCGGCGGAGTTCGTTTGCCGGGAAGCATAGATGACCTGGAATCCTCTGGAGGTGTCCTTGAGTGGTCCGTAATCGAAGACGGCTGTGAGAGTGTCGTAATTTTTCCGGCCGTCTTTCCAGAGATAGAGGCCGCCGTTGACCACCACGCTCCGAGGGTGTGGCAGGTCGGTGAACCAGTGGACCGTGTCGATCTGGTGCACCATCCACTGGCAGGGGATCCCCGATGAATAGGGCCAGAAAAGACGGTACTCGA
>CBFDBS010000162.1:0-6497 GCA_965603105.1 uncultured bacterium | reverse complement strand
TTTTAGAGCTGAGTACTCCCCCATTAAATCTTTGTAAGTAATTAATAATAAATCATTAACTAATAATTTGAGTTTTCCCAGGGCTTCTCTTGCCCGGGATTCCGATTGAGGTTCCGCTCCCAGTTCAACGGCCTTGGCCAGGATTTGATCTCCGTCAGTGCCCTTCAATCCCACGCGGCCGCCCATGCCGGCGATAGGATTGATAATCAAACCGAGCTTTTTCACTTCTGCGCACGATTCTACCACATTTCCGCATGTTTTTTTTTATTGCTGACTTAGATTTGGCTTAATATCCGGTTGAGCGTGATCAAGAGCTCTTCCTGCCTTATCGGCTTGGACAGGTAATCGTCCATTCCCATTTCCAGGCAGCGCTCCCTGTCCCCTTTCAAGGCATGTGCCGTTAAGGCCACGATGGGGATGTGGGACGCTGTGCTTTTTTCTTTTTCGCGGATAAGAGCGGTGGCTTTGATGCCGTCCATTTTAGGCATTTGGACATCCATCAAGACGAGATCAAATTTTTCTTTTTCCACTAGAGACACAGCCTCTTCGCCATTGGAAACAACAGACACTTCGAATCCGTTCTTTTCTAGAATTCTGACCACCAATTTCTGGTTAATCACATTGTCTTCGGCCAGTAATACGTTGTATTTCTTGTCTTTTTTACTGAGAGTGTGTCGCGTAACAAGAGGAGGAGTTACATCTGCTTTTTCTAAATCCAAACCCAAGATGACTTGAATGGACTCCAATAGGGAGGATTGTCTGACGGGCTTAGTCAAATAAGCTGTCACCCCCACATGACGACAGCGGGCCGCATCCCCCCTGACACCAGCGGAACTGAGCATCATTAGCAAGGTGTCGGAGAGCTTCGGATCTTGTTTTATCTTCTCAGCCAGCATAAATCCATCCATTTCCGGCATATTGGCATCGAGAATAACGAGTTGATAGGGTTTCTTTTCCTTGTAGGCAGCCTCCATTTCATCCAAAGCCACCTTGCCCGATTGAACCGCTTTGGGACGCAGCCTCCAGTTTTTCAGCATCTCAAAAAGTATACGCAGGTTTGTTGCGTTGTCATCCACTATAAGCACGCGAAGATCTTGGATGTCCTCGAATTTGACGGGTATTGTTTCTTGAAACTGCTCTTTCTGGATACCTAAGGGCAGGGAGAAATGAAAAACGCTTCCTTTTCCGGGTTCACTTTCCGCGGAAATTTCACCACCCATGAGACCGACCAGCTGAGAGCATATGGCCAGACCCAATCCCGTTCCACCGAAACTGCGGGTGGAAGTATTGTCCACCTGGGCAAAGGGGTCAAAAATGCTCCCCAGTTTATCCCCAGGAATACCTATCCCTGTGTCTTTCACAGAAAAATGAAAGATCCGCTCATTTTCCGACTTCCGTTCTTCCCGAACGGATACGATAATTTCGCCTTCGTGAGTGAACTTGATGCTGTTGCCGATAAGATTGTTGAGGATCTGGCGCAGACGCCCGGGATCTCCGAGAACCACATCGGACACATCGTTTGGAATGTGGTAGGCCAGCTCCAATCCTTTCCTGTCAGATTGGAAAGCAAGAGGGGTCAGCGTGCTGTGCATGGCATCGCGGAGATTGAACGGGATGGATTCAATTTCGATTTTCTTTGCTTCTACTTTCGAGAAATCGAGAATATCATTGATGATATTCATCAGGGACTCACCCGATGTCCTGACAGCTTGCAAAAACTCTCTCTGTTCGTCTGTTAGAGGAGTTCCCAGGGCCAGTTCCGTCATTCCCAGGATACCGTTCATCGGCGTTCGGATTTCATGGCTCATATTGGCCAGAAATTCACTCTTGGTCCGGCTTGCCGCTTGTGCTTCCTCCTTGGCAATGACCAATTCGGAAACATCGATGAGGTTGAATATGATTCCTTCATACTTTCCGTCTCTGTAGATTGGTTGCAGCCTGAATATGGCTTCCATTTGACCTAGAGGCCTCTGAATGACCTTTGGCGGCAGCCGAGGATTTTTCTTGTATAAATCAATGGTCTGTCTGAGATTCTTGAGTATGCGGCCCACATGCAAATCCCAGAGGCTTTGCCCGATAATCTCCTCTTTCTTCTTGCCGACGACATCCAAAAAATAGTTATTGACCTCGACGACTCTGTCCTCCGCGTCGGCCAGAACCACACCTTCATTCATCCCTGATATCATGGCAGAAAGCTTGGCTGCCTCTTTCTGTATCGCTGTTTCAGCTTTTTTCCTGTCAGTAATGTCTGTGTAGACCGCAACAGTCCCATGCAGCTCATCTCCAATCGAGATAGGAGAGCCCGCAACGATCACATCCACCGGGATTCCGTCTTTCCGGTAGCGGACTGTCTCCTGTGGAAATATTTTCTCGCCTGATAGCGTCCTCATGGTCCAATCTTTGGCTTCATCGATGACATCATCTCTTGTGATAAGCTCATCGATGCTTTTTCCCAATACTTCTTCTCTTTTATATCCGAATATTGTCTCGGCTCCGGGATTCCACTCGATGATGTGGCTTGACGAATCCGTGGTGATGATGGCGTTCGGCGTGCTGCTCAGCACGGACTCCAGGTAGGTCTGCCTTTTTTCAATTTCCTTTTTGGCTTTTCTCCTTTCCTCGATTTCCTGTTGCGCCCGGGCATAAAGACGGGCATTTTCAATGGCTGTTCCAATCTGGGTGCTGAGAGTTTCCATGGCGGAGACATCAGATGTGTCAAAGGCATTCAGCTGATCGCTTTGAACATCAAGAACGCCTATGATTTTATCCTTGCTCTTGATAGGGATCGAGAGTTCAGATTGCGTTATCTCCTGTGCGGCACGAAAATAATCAGGGTCCAGGCTGACATCTCCGCAAATTTGTGTCGCTCCCATCGTTGCCGCCCGCCCTATAATCCCTTTTCCGAAACGGAATTTGAGGTCTTCGGGGAAAGTTCCTACATAAGCTCCGGCTATGGCATGAAGACTAAGATTCTCGTCTCCGTTATCATGCAGAAGCAGCATCACTCCATAATAATTGTATGCCTCATATACTGTATTGACAACGGCCGACAGCAGCTCTTCCAGACCGAGTTCTTCGCTCAATCGTCTTCCGACATCATAAAGCAAAGCATTTTGTGAGGCACTGTGCCGGGCGGCCTGCTCCAGTTTTTTTCTTTCGGAAATCTCCTGCCTGAGTTCTACATTTGCGTGTTTAAGTTCGGACGTCCGTTCCTTGACCCGGTTTTCCAATTCCCGGTTTCTCTGTCTGATTGTATAAGTTCTGATTTGAAAGAAGGCCAACAGCAAACCGACAGCAATACTTATTCCGATGATCCGGAATCCCCAGGTTGCCCAGAATGGAGGAATGACGGAAATATTCAACGATGTTCCCGCCTCATTCCAAACGCCGTCGTTGTTCGTTGCTTTGACGCGAAACACATAATTCCCTGGAGGAAGATGCGTATAGGTGGCAAACTGCCTGTTGCCGACATAGTTCCATTCCTTTTCAATGCCCTCGAGGATGTAAGCGTACTCATTTTTTTCCGGATACGTATAATGCAGAGAGGAAAATTCAAATGAGACAACATTGTCTCTATGTGTAAGATCGACAGAGTCCTGGTAGGCTATGAACTTTGGCAAACAGATCTCACCCCTTTCTTGTGGGCAGATAGGGACAGGCTTATTGTAAATTTGAAAATCGATCAAGACAACCGGGGGAACAAACGGATTATCCTGAATTTTTACGGGATCGAATGCGTTGAGACCGCTGATGCCGCCGAAATACATCCATCCCGAGCGGCTTTTATAGTAGGCGCCGAAATTGAATTCATTGCTCTGCAGCCCGTCCGAAACATCAAAGACTCTAAAATCCTCTGTCCCGGGACTGAATTCGGCTAAGCCGTTGTTAGTACTGATCCACAGTTTGCCTTCACTGTCTTCTAATATTCCGTAGACGACGTTATTGGGCAAACCGTCCGCTTCAGTGAAGCTGGTGAACTGTCCTGCTGTTGGATCGAACCGGTTGAGTCCTCCCCCGCGCGTTCCGATCCAGATGAGCCCAGATTGATCTTCATGGATGCAAAAAATCCTGTTGTCGCTCAGACTGCCGGGGTCCTGCGGATCATGTGCAAATCTTTTGAATTTTTGAGAAGCACGGTCGAGAAGGTTGAGGCCTCCATTCCGTGTGCCAATCCAGAGCCCGCCTTTTTTGTCTTCGAATATTTCGCGCACATCATTGTCACTCAAACTCTCTTCATCTTCCCGATTTTCTTTGTAATGAACAAATCCATTATTTGCTGGATCGAAGTAGCTCAATCCATTCCAGGTTCCCACCCAAACCACACCGGTCCGGTCTGTATAGACGACGTTCACTCTATCATCACTCAGGCTGAGCGGATCCCCAGGATCATGAGTATAGCGGATGAATTTTTCGGTTTCCCGGTTGAATCGATTGAGCCCTCCTCCTTGAGTTCCAACCCAGATGGTTCCGGAAAAATCCTCATCTATCGTATAGACTAAATTGCTGCTAATGGAGGTGGATTGAAATGAATTGTGCTTGTAATGAGTATAAGATCCGGCTGCCGGATCGAACCGGTTCAGACCGCTGTAGGTTCCCAGCCACAAAATTCCTTTTTCATCCTCATAGACCGCCCGGATATCATTGCCGCTCAGGCTGTCGGGAGTCGAAGGATCGCTCTGGTAAAGATTAAAATTCTTGGCTAATGGATCCCAGAGGCTGATCCCCCCTCCCAAAGTTCCCGCCCAGATTATTCCCGAAGAGTCTTCAAAGACACAACCGACCCGATCGTCTCCCAAACTGGATAAATCGTTTGGATTTCTCCGGAAATGGGCAAAGCTGCCGCTTTCCGGATCGTAACGGTTCAAGCCGTCCCCCCAGGTTCCTATCCAGACCATTCCCTTTTTATCCACAAGAAGGGAACGCACATTGTTAGAACTCAAACTGTTTGGATTTTTCGAATCCTGGATATAACGATAAAATATTCCTGTCGATGGCTCGAAGCGGTTCAGCCCTCCGGATTCGGTTCCGATCCAGATATTTCCCCGGGCATCTTCAGAAAACGCATACACACTGTTGTCACTCAGGCTGTTCGGATCTCCGGGATCATGGCGGAAAGAGGTGAATGTTTTGGTTTCAAGATCGAGGCGGTCGATCCCTCGAGGCGTTCCTATCCACAGGGTGCCCGCTGTGTCACAAAAAACGAAATTGATTTGCTGACCAGACGGGCCGCCCTGGTCTGAGGGATCGTATGGGTAATGCAAAATTTGATTTGTCCGGGGATCAAAACAATCCAAACCGGTCTGAGTTCCGATCCACAGATCACCGTTCTCATCCTCACAAATGGAATTGATATGATCATCGATCAGGCTGTCCGGATCGGCCGGATTATGGCGGAAGATCGTAAACTGCCTTGTGGCTGGATCCAATCGATTAAGTCCCCCTCCGTATGTGCCTAGCCAGATTTTGCCGAAGCTGTCTTCGCATATGGCAGTAACATTGTTCTCGTTGAGGCAGTTTGTTACTCCCGGCAGGTATTTGAAATGAGTGAAACGATGGCCATAATAAAGGTTCAATCCGTCCTGAGTTCCAATCCAGATGAAGCCATTGCTGTCCTGAAGGATGCAGTTTGCCGAGCTCTGTGACAGGCCGTCCTCGATAGTTATTCTTTTGAACCGGAGCTGGCCTTCTTGAGCGAGAAGGGATATTGGAAGCGTTAAAAGGGCCAATAACGCAAGTGTATAACAAGTCTTTCTCACGGTTTTCCGAGCCTGTCCGTGTCTTAAAAGGCTCGAATTGAATGATGTTAATCTGTTAGATTTGCTCATATAAATCCCCTGATTATTATGAAAATCACGTCCATTCAAATCTTATGACATCTTATTCATTATGATGAAAATCCCGAATCCTTCAATCGCCTTAGAAGGTGAATAGGAAGATGAAATTGAGCGGATGAAAAATGAATTATTTGTGCCGAAGACTTGGCTGCTCCATCCCTCCATTTGACCGCGATTTGGGCCTGTGGTATAGGATTAATCTTTATATCTTGATTTATTTCAATAATTGAAGGAGATAAGACATGAGCCATTTTCTGATCGGTGCTTCTATTGCGGCCGGCTTCTTTCTTCTCTTGAATTGGATCCGCAGACGGCAGATCCGGATTCCCTGGTGGCAGTGGATCCCAACCGTTCTCGGTTTTCTATATGCCGCATTTGTCCTGGAGATGATCAATAGTTTTTTAGCTGAAGGCGCCCCCCGGGCGGCCCTTGTGATGGGGATTACAACGGGTTTTATCGCCGTCGTCTGGGGCGTTTTGCTGGGGCGCTTTGTCCTGGCAAGGAAAGCCGGGAAATGACCCGCTTTATTGACCATAAAGGAATGAGTGAAATGACTGAATCCAATCTCGATCGAAGAGATTTTTTGAAGCTTTTGGGGATCGGAACCTCCACTTTAGGCTTGGGCGCTCTGGCTCCCAAAATTTTCGCCAGAACTCCTCATGG
>CBFDBS010000161.1:0-6517 GCA_965603105.1 uncultured bacterium | reverse complement strand
CAGGGAAAATAATGAGCTTTTGCCAGAAAAGAAAAAAACTCAGCCCGATCTCTTCTTATCTGACATCTCTCAACATTTCCTGCTCGAGCTTCTTTCTTGCGGCTTCCCTCTTGCGCAGCTCCTGGAACCTCTGGGCGTAAATATCGGCTTCATTTTCATATCTCTGCGCTCGATCCGGATAAAGCTTGGCAAAAACACTTTTATACAGGACGCTCAGCCAGGAATAGGGTTCGGGATACTCACCGTCCAATTCGTTGGCCTTTTTCAAAGCCGTTTCAGCCTCATTGGCCAGGTCGATTCTTTGCTGTCTGTTCAGCTGGGCCTGAATGCGGTAGGCTTTGCCCCAGCGGTTTACACCCACGGCGAGCCAGGCTTCGGCGTCTTCGGGATTTAATTCGGTTCTTTTCTTATGATATTCGACTGCCATGTCGAATTCAGGAACGGGTTGGATATTTTCATAGAACTGAGCGATGTAAGCATATCCCTGGGAATTGGACGGATCGGTCTCTATCCTTCTCAGATACATCTCTTCTGCCTTTTGAAAGGGCGTTTTTTCGGTGCTCTGTTCTCCTTCTTCCTCACCCGTACTCCCAGCGTATCTTTTGTAGAATTCGGCGACAACATAATAGTTGCCCATATTGGTGGGTTCCATTTCGAGGATCTTCAAATAGAGTTTTTCGGCCTCTTCGAAATCCCTCATTTTGTCATACATGTCACCCAGCGAATGGATGATTCCCTTGTTGGCGGGATCGATTTCATAGGCTTTGTTTAACGCTTCCAGGGCTTTTGCTTCGATCTCTTTATTCGACTCGTCTTCCACAGCCGGCTTGTACAGGCTTTTGTAGCTCTCTCCCAGAAAGCGGTAGGCTTCAACCAAATCAGGATTGAATTCGAGCGCTCTTTCATATTCTTCAATGGCCAGACGAAATTTACTATCCGTGAAATTGGCATTGGCTCTTTGGAACCACCAATTGGCTTGGAGTTTGTTAACTCTGAGATTTTCGCAGCTCGTAGTGGCGAACAGAACAGCAAAAATCAGAAGAACCAGTAGTGAGGTGTTTATCGCTTTTCTAATCATCGCGTCCTCCTTTATAGTCAATCCGTTGTATGCAGTAAAATCAAGTAAAAAATATCTTATATAAGAATAGCATTTTAAAGTCAAGGCGAAAAGATGCCTTCCAACAACACTAATGGATACGCATCACGGCAATCAATTGTTTATAACCTGAGTTTCCCGGGGGGGAACTTTTTTCGGGACGGCTGCGTAAGTATAATAGAACCTAATGAGGAGGTTCAAAATGAGAACAAGAATCATATTTAGTGGATTTTTTCTATTTCTTCTTTTTCTGATCACCTTGCCGTTGACAGGAGCAGAGAGAGAGGAAACAATCGACAAGACCTTTGAAATCGACGTCTCCCGGCCGGTCGAATTCGAATTCACCGAAAACGACGGCGATGTGCGTTTCTCGACTTGGGACAGGAATGAAGTCCGCATTGTCGTTCGCAAGGAGGTCAAGTCGGTCAATGGAAACCGGACAGAAAGGCTCTTGAAAGATACAAAAGTCGACATCACTCACAACAAAAATTCCATTCGCGTCCACATCAGATATCCGAGAATCAAAGGATTTTTCGTCATCACCAACGTCTACCGGGTGAAAGTCACTTCGGAAATTTTGCTCCCCCTCAATTCCAACTTGACCTGCCGGTCGGATGACGGCGATATCTTCATCGATGGAGTGCAGGGAGAGTTCAATCTCCGGGCCGACGACGGCACGATAGAGGTGGAAAACTCGGAAGGGACAATCGAAGCGGGCACAGATGACGGAAGAGTTGTCATTAAAGATTTTTCAGGAAAAGTCAAAATCGACTCTGACGACGGAGATCAACTTCTGTCGGGAAACTTCACGCAACTCGACTTGGAATCAGACGATGGGGATGTGACGATTAAAAACACGGAAGGAACCGCTATGAGGGGCGACTGGATCATTGACACCGATGACGGCGACGTGGATATCTATCTCCCCGGAAGCTTGTCCGCAGATTTGCGTATCGACACAGACGACGGCTCGATCGACAGTTTCCTTCCCATCGTCTTCAAGGAACTGACATCGAAGACAAACCTCTCGGGCAAGCTCAACGAAGGGGGCTATCTCATCTCCATAAAAACGGACGATGGTGACATCACCCTTAGGGAGCTGCGCTTCTGAGTTACGCTAGAGTGCGATCATTTTAAAACCAATAGCTTTCGGTTAAAACCGAGTCATTTTCCTTCTCAATTTATCAGCCTAAACAATTTTCTGCCCGAGCCGTACCATTGAATCTATAAACTTAGTAGAGTATAATAACCTGTTCGAGGTAACAAGACTCAAAATTTCGCAAAAAAAATCAGACTTGCGTTTTTAAAGCATAAACTTACTCTCCAAATTCATCCCTAAAGGGGATACACATGCTGAAGACCATCTGCGAGAATAGCCATGAAAAAAAGACTGGAATTCTATCTCAGTTTGGATTGGAGAAGGTCAGAATGATGGAGTATATCTCGAAGAAATCGGTCGACAACCTCCCCCGTCTTCCTCTGGAAGGGAGTCTCGACCTGACTTACCGCTGTAACAACAACTGCTGCCACTGTTGGCTGTGGATCCCGCCGGATTCTCCAGAGGCGAAAAAAGAGCTTTCTCTTGACGAGATCAA
The DNA here is from genome assembly GCA_965603105.1 of uncultured bacterium. GTDB lineage: Bacteria > Acidobacteriota > Aminicenantia > Aminicenantales > Aminicenantaceae > CBFDBS01. The sequence continues at coordinate 3,826 of CBFDBS010000161.1, read as the reverse complement.
AGGGATCGTCGATGAGGCGCGGTCTTTGGGGTGCAGGAAGTGGTTCATATCCGGCGGAGAGCCTATGCTGAGACCGGATTTTGAGGAAATTTTTGACTATATCTCGAGCCGAGCCGCTTCATATACGATCAACACCAACGGGACTTTGATCACGCCTAAAATTGCCCGGATGATGAGGCGGAAAGGCACCAAGCTGATTGCTATTTACGGAGCGACGGCCGAAGTTCATGATCACATCACCAGGAATCCCGGTTCTTTTGATGCCCTGAAACAAGGGATATCATATCTCAAAGAAGCCAGGACCGCATTTACGGTTCAGATCATTCCTATGAAGGACAATTATTTTCAATATCAAGACATGATCTCCCTGGCGGAATCGTTGAGTCCCTACTGCAGAATCGGAGCCGCCTGGCTCTATCTGTCGGCTTACGGCAATGCCCAAAAAAACCGGGAGATCCTCAACCAGCGGTTGGAACCCGCCTGTGTTGTTGAAATCGATTGTCCGGATTTCTCCGATAAGGGCCGGCGGGACAATGAGCCGGCTCACAAAAACAACTTTAAAATGGACGACGACAGACTCTTTGCAGCCTGTATTTCCGGCCGCCGAAGTTTTCACATCGATCCCTACGGTCAGATGAGTTTCTGTTCCTTTGTCAAATCGCCGGAGCTTCGCTTTGATTTGAAAAAGGGATCCTTGAAGGAAGGCTGGGAAGAATTTATCCCTTCACTTGCAGATAAAGTTCTGGGAGATAAGGAATATTTCGAAAATTGCGGCTCCTGCGAATCACGAAATGAGTGCCGTTGGTGCGCGGTCTACGGATTTCTGGAAAAAGAAAGACATTCGGCCAGGGTGGAATATCTTTGTGAGATAACCGCACAAGCGAAGAAACAGAAAGAGAATTGGCAAAAAAACCACCGGCGCTACTTTCAGGTGGCAGGAATCACTCTCCAGATAGAGGCCGATCTTCCTATTACCGAGGATACCTATCACCCTAAATTCAAGCTTTTCGAGGTGGATAAACCCGGTGAGGATATCATCTCTATAAGACATCACTTCTCTCTTCCGGTATTAACCAGGGAGGATTTTGGCGAGGAACTCTACCGGAGATCGCCCTGGGCAGTCTATCAGAAGAACGGTTCCTGGATCTACGAGGTCTTCACTCCCCATCCCGAAGGCGACCAGGTTTTTCAGATCACTTTTTTTAGCCATGATTTTACAAGAGCGAAGATCCATAATCATGATGAATACGCCTACAGAAAGGGCAACAATTTTTCTCTGACACTCTTTTCAAGTGATCAGATTCTTCTGGCCCAAGTTTTGGCTGACAGACAGGCCTGCTTTTTCCATTCCAGCGGTGTAATTTTAGATGGAAAAGGACTTGTGTTTATCGGCCATTCCGATGCCGGAAAATCGACCATGGTCAAACTGTTAAAAGAAAAGGCCGAGATTCTTTGCGATGAACGGATCATTGTCCGACGCTGGCCGGAAGGATTCAAAATCCACGGCAACTGGGCCCACGGAGAGGTCCCTGAAGTCTCGGCGAGCTCGGCCCCCCTGAAAGCCATTTTCTTTCTTGAACAGTCCACTGAAAACCGGATTGTTCCTATTGAAGACAAACAGGAAAAAATCCGGAGACTGCTGGCCTGCCTCATCAAGCCGTTCGATACGGTTGACTGGTGGAGTAAAATGCTCGCTCTAACCGACACAATTGTCCGGGAAGTTCCCTGCTATTCCCTTCATTTCAACATGAACGGAGATATCGTCGAGCAGCTGGAGGACCTCTAAAAGTGGAGAAGGAACGGATTCGATAACAATGAACAGAGACGATGCGGTTTCGCCAAAGGGAAGGAAGGCACAGTTGCAACAATTGGATATCGAACTGACAGAGCGCTGCAACAACAACTGCATCCATTGCTTTATCAACCTGCCGGAGGATGACCAAGAAGCCAAAAAAAAGGAGCTGTCTACCGAAGAGCTCAAAATTTTACTCAGAGAGGCAGCTTCCCTAGGCTGTCTCGATGTCCGCTTGACCGGCGGTGAACCACTTTTGAGAAACGACTTTGAGGAAATCTATGAATTCACCAGACGGCTCGGCATCCGGGTCCTGATTTTTACCAACGCCAGATTGATAACCCCCAGGCTGGCCGATTTGTTATCGCGCATCCCTCCTCTGGAAAAAATCGAGGTCACCCTCTACGGGATGAGGAGAGAGTCCTATGAGGCAGTGACAAGGATTCCTGGCTCATTCGAAGAAGCGTGGCGGGGAGTGAATCTTCTCCTTGAAAAGAATATTGCTTTCATTGTAAAAAGCACACTGCTTCCCCCGAATAAGAATGAAATTGAGGAGTTCGAACGTTGGGCAGCGGCCATTCCCTGGATGGACAGGGCTCCCCATTATTCCGTCTTAATCGACCTCCATGCCCGCCGGAATGAAGAAAAAAACAAAACCATTCAAAAACTAAGAATCTCCCCTGCAGAAATTCTTAAACATTACTCCAGGAATAAAAAGGAATATGTTGAGGAGATGAAAGAATTCTGCTCAAAATTCGCATCTCTCCAAGGAACCGGACTCTTCGCTTGCGGAGCGGGAAAAAAGAGAGGCTGTGTGGACTCCTACGGTCGTTTTCAACTCTGCCTGGCCCTCAGGCATCCGGAGACGACCTATGACCTCAAAAGCGGATCACTTCAGGATGCCCTTTTGAATTTCTTCCCTAAAATTTGCAATTTGAAGGCCTTGAATAAAAAATACATTGAACGCTGTGCCCGTTGTTTTCTGGCAGCACTCTGTGAACAATGCCCTGCTAAATCCTGGATGGAAAACGGCTCTTTGGACATCCCTGTCGAATATTTCTGCAGGATCACCCATGAGCAGGCAAGATATGCCGGCCTCCTCAACAACGGCGAGAATTCATGGGAAGTCGAGGATTGGCAAGAACGAATCAAAATCTTTTCAAAAAAGAAACGTGCAAAAATGCAAGAAGCAGCGGAAGGCAGAAGTTTTTTGAAGGCCTAAAAGGATTGAATCCAGTAAAGGAGAATTTAATGGATATAGACCTTGAAAAAGTTTATGTTCCCTCTGAAGAAGTGGTTATGAGGGAGATTGAAGGAGAACTGATTATTGTTCCGCTCACCTCAGGCATCGGAAACCTGGAGGAGGAGCTATTCACGCTCAATGAAACTGGCAAAGCCATCTTGACCAAGCTCGACGGTAAAAAAAGCCTGAAAAATGTGATTGAAGAGCTCACTGCGGACTTTGAAGCGCAGTCCAGCGAAATTGAGGAGGATGTGATTGGACTCATAAAAGAACTCCTCAAAAGGAAAATACTCGTTGAAACTTCCCAGGGATAAACCCCGCCTTCTCGTTACAAGAGGAGGCGAACTGCATCTCTCCAGCCAGGCGGTTACGGAACTGATGAAAGCCGTCTTCGATAAAGGAGCCCCGTTCCGCTTTCAGGCCAAAGGTGGCAGTATGTTTCCATTCATCAGGGAGGGCGATAAGATGACCTTGCTCGCAGTGAAATCCCTGCGGATCAAAACCGGAGATGTCGTGGCTTTCCATCACCCGGAATCAAAGAAATTTACGGTCCACAGGATCATCAAAAGAACGGGGAGATCGTACCTGATAAAAGGAGATAACAATCCGGCAGCGGACGGCCTGATTCCCGAATCGGAAATACTGGGCCGTGTGGATAAAATTGAGAGAGGAACAAAAAAGGTTGTATTCGGCCTCGGTCCCGAAAAGCACTTGATCGCTTTTGGCAGTCGCAGCCAGCTTTTTTCTCCTTTGTTTGTTCAGCTTCTTAAAGCTTTTTTCCGGCCTCTCTG
>CBFDBS010000160.1:0-6548 GCA_965603105.1 uncultured bacterium | reverse complement strand
AAACTAATCCCAACCGCCCGGTTTATACCGTCAATGATGAAACTGCGGGCTGTGAAATTTTCAAGATCCAAAGAGAAGAATTGATTGAGGGGCAACAGATTGAAGATCAGAGCCAAAATAATTCCGGCCATCAGCCCGGCCAGAAGCCCGTGGAGCAGATGTTTTCCTCGCAAAAGCAGGAAAATGATCACCACCGGAATCAGCAGCATGGGCAGGCCTCTGGGATTGCCGGCCAATTCAGAAGTATCAGCCAAACGAGGTTGGCTGTTCAGCGCTGCGCTCAGGGCATAGAACAAAAGCGCTGCGGCACCTGCGGGCAGGACATATTTTAGCCGGCTGCGAACCGTTCCTCCGATATCCGCCTTCTGGCTCAATGCGCTGGCGATAGTTGTATCGGATATGGGAGCGATACAGTCTCCAAAAGTGGCCCCTCCCAGGATTGCTCCCGCCAGCGTGGCGGTGTGAGCTCCCAGCAGTCCTCCGGCCGGAAACAGGATGGGGCCGCAGATCAAGATGGTCCCGAAACTTGATCCGGTGGAAACAGATACCAGACAGCAGATGAGGAAAGACAAGATTACAAAACCTGTTCCACCCAAGTGCAGTAAGCCTGCGGTCCAGGTCAGGGCTTCCACAAAGCCGGTTGTACTCATCAGTACGCCGATGATGGAAGCCAACATCCAGGCCGTGATCATGATCATGACTATCGGTTGAGACATTCCTTCAATCAGGGATATGCAGTAATTCTTCCGGTCTTTGGCCAGGAGCAAACCCAAACAAAGGGCGAGAATAAGAATCGGCCAGAAACCACGTTCATCCGGAGCCCCAGACAGAGCAACGGCCACTACTCCAGTCACAAAGACGACAAAGGGCATAAGCGCCCCGATTGTTCCTCCTAAGAAACGAACTTCAGTCTGGCTTTCGGAAACAGTTTCTCTTCGATTTTGTTCAATACGCGATGATTCTGTCACTTTCGGATTTTTCCCGGATTGACGAATCCTTTATTGAGATTGTATTTCATTATTTCTCCGTGAGAGCCTGTTCGATCCCGCTCCAGGCCAAAAACAGGGCCTAACGGGCCAAAAGCTTGGTCCTTTATGGAATGGATTTTAAGGAGGTCTTCTGAATCCAGCTTAAAGGAACCGAGTTTTTTCAACTTGTCCAGATGGCTGGTGTTCCTGGCTCCGACAATAATTCCGGCCACTGCGGGTTTCTGGAGGATATAACAGGCTGCCACTTCGGCAATGCCGACACTGTGTTTTTCTGCAATATTTTTAAGGACGACCAGGAGTTTCTGAAAGAGTTCGAATCCGCCGAATTCTTCAATGATCAATCTGTATTTTATCAGAGAGCGATTGTCTAATGACTCTGGCAATTCTTGGATATCCAACCAGCGGTTACTTAAAAAGCCCCCGGCCAGCGTACCGTAACAAAGGAGGGGGACATTGTACTCCTGAGCGAGCTTGACCATCTTTTCTTCCGGTCTGTGGTCCAGCACAGAGTACTGAACTTGATTGGAGGCAATTGGAATTCCGGCTCGAAGGATCTCCCGCAGGCGTGGAGCATCAAAATTGGTGGCGCCGAGAAAGCGGATCTTGCCGGCTTTTTTTAGCTCGAGAAGGTGAAATGCGGCTTCGATATAGCCGGGAACCTCATAATCCCACCAGTGAAACTGGACCAAATCCAGGCGTTCAACCCCCAGCCGTTTCAGGGAGCGGTCGATGATGGCCTCGGTGTATGTTTTTGTCAGATGGGGAAGGGCATCCAGATCCGGTACATATTTGGTGTGAATTTGTACGGGAGGCAGAATGCCCGAGTTTAAAGCGGATTTGTATTTCCGGAAAAATTTTCCAAAAAGTTCTTCGACACCTGTATAGATATCGGCACAGTCGAAGGTGGTGATTCCCGCCCTGACAAATGAAGCCAAACTCTGAAAAGCTTGGTCTTCAATAACAGGGCCGTGACCTCCGGCCAACTGCCATCCACCCAGAATGATACGGGAAATTGAATAACCGGATTGAAGTTCGATTCGGGGGATGGTTGTCTTCATTTCGAAGCCGGAAAGCTATTTTTAAAAATCTCCGGGAATTCGTCAAGCGGAACGGGGCCGGTACGCAAAATTGTATCCATGAATTCGATCGTGAGGAATTTTTCTCCTTGGCGTTTTTTTTCGGCTTCAAGGAGAGAAGCAAACTCTTGAAGGCCGAGAAAATAGGTGGTTATTCCCAGGGGCGAACTCATCAGTCTGCCCCAGAGACTCTTGGCGAACTGGGGGGCAAGAAGAGAAGTGTTTATAGAAAATTCCAGGACTTTCTCCTGATCCCAGCCGTTGCAGTGGGCCTGAACCGAAGTGTAGGCCCTGTTGGCGTTTTCCAGCCTTTTCCGGAGCTGAGCCAGCCGGGTCAGCTTATCACCATTGTCCCAACCGGCATCCAGGGCCACTTTTTCACACAGTGTGGCCCATCCTTCGGAATAGAGGGGATGGGGAAAAAGGCGGCGCACAAGATGAGGATTTTCGCGGTTGATTTTACTCTGTATATAGTGGCCGGGAAACAATTCATGGATAACAATAAACCTGGTGAAATAGTTGTTGAAAGACCTCCAAAATTCCTTTTTTTCTTTTTCGGGAAAAGAATCGGGGATGGTCGGAAGATAGATCGTTGTCCAGGGATTTGGATGAAAGGGAGGAGCTGATCTAACCCAGCCAATCCTTGCCTGAGGTCCTGCGCTTTCAGGGGCGAGAGCGATACTCAGGCTCAAATTTTCCGGCAGGCTGACTATCTTTTTGGTGCGGATAAAATCTTCGGCCTTTTTAGCCAAATCCTCCCACAGATTCAAATAGTCCTGTTCGCTTACTGGATGACTTTGTTCCATATCTTCTAAAGCCAGGTTTATGAGGTTGTTTTGGGTGCTGGGAAGACTTTTGTTTGGATAGGTTTCACGCAGATATATTGAAGCCGCATCAGCCATGAGCCCCTTGACAGCTTGGATTTCTTCAAAGGCCAGGGACTCGAGTTTTTCGGGAGTCAAATCTGAATCAGTAGTCAGGCGGAGTCGCTTGGCGTATGTGTCCCGGCCTAGAATCGTGCTGTCTCTACTGGTTGAACTCGGTTTGACCTGTTTTTGAATATGTGTGCTGAGGCTGCGGATTTGGGAAGCGGCGTGAAGACATTGAGTCTGGAAGCTTTCAAAGTCTTCCGGGGCCATTTTCTCCTTGACCAGATCAGGAAGATTAGAGGAGGTAAACCGGGCAGACTCTTCAAGCGCTTTTAGACTGCCGGCGATGCTTCTTGGAGACCCGCTCTCGAGCTGTCGGATGGCTGAAGAACACATTTTGGTTATGCCTTCAAGCCGTTTGAGAATGATTTCTATCTTTTCTCCGGGAATAAGAATTTCCGACTCCAAAACTGAGCGGACCGCTTGAGAGATCGATCTTGAATAAAAGGTCGGAGAATTTTTATGAGGGGCCTCATTTACCCATCTGTCAATTTCAGATTGTATCTTTATTCTGAGCAAACGGGCGTCGATTCTGTCCTCTAGGTTCAATGTCGATTCCCGCTGAATAATCACGGCAAGTGTATTTTTATTGAAGGCCAACCAATTGGAAATACTCTCAGGTGAATAATCTTCAAAATCGAATATAGTATCGAATAAACCTCTGGAAAAGGCTTGAGAGGGATAGAAGACTTTCCATTCTTCGATATAGTCGTGGCACAGATCTCTAATTCCGGTTTTATTCAAGGCATCCAGCCCATAAGGCATACACAGAAAAAGCAAAAGGCAAAAAAGTCCAAACCATCGTCTTTTCATCCTAGCCTCCTTCTTCCAGTCAATCCCTTTTTGTTCCTGTCCTAGTCTGGAAAACTCAGCTTAGCTGGTTTCTTGAATTCTCTGACAAAATCCGCTTCGGCGGCGATATATCCGAAAGACGCCCAGCTCTCGCCTGGGAGTATTTTTTCGTAAATCTCCTTGGCCTTCATCTTATCGCCGCTATAAAAATAATAATTAGCCACTCCGTAGGCGACGGCATCGTTCATGATATTGGAAAAATTTTCACCCGTGATATCTTCTTCGGATAATTCATCCTTATAAAGCAGACAGAGTCGATGATAGGCCATGTTCTCGATAACATTCATTTCTTTCCGGATCGGTTCGAGGGCCTGTTGAGCTTCCTCGTCTTGTCCTAAGAGACGGAGAGTCATGTAAAGCCAATGGGTTGTGGCCACCAGCATGTCATCATTCCGGGAAGCTTCGATACCCAGGCGGTAAATCCTGAGAGCATTTTCCAAATCATGTTTCAAATAGTAGGCCAAACCCAGGTGATACCAAATATTGGTATGTAATGAGCTGACCGGTATATTTTGGGCATTGGGCTGACCGTCGGGTTCAATTTGATCCTCAGTGCCCTCGATCAAAGCAGCTGCCTTTTCAAAATCCTGAATTGCGCGATCGAATTCACGAATGGAAATATAACGGTGTCCGCGATGGCGGTAAATACGGGCATCATCAGGGAACTTTCCGATGCCCTCGGTGTATACCCGTATTGCCTCACGATAATCTCCTTTATACGCGGTCCAGCGTCCGAACCAAATAAGCTTATCGGCATCAGCGGGCTGAGCTAGGTATTCGGCCTTGGCCGCCTCATATTTTTGCAGGGTGCTTTCTCCCGGTGCGGTTGAAAAGAGAGGATCTCCCAGGAGAGAAACCGCCTGTGATCCTTCGGGAACCGGGGAGAGAATGTCAGCATCCACTCCGTTTTCCAATTTTTCCTGAGGTTCGGATTTTTCTCCATATGCCGTAAAAGTCAATGCCGCCGCTAGTATTAATATCCATATTTTTTTCATTAACATCTCCCGGTTATTTTTTCTCGCCGCTTGAGACGTGACTCCATATCATCGAATCAGAGTATATAAGTCCATCAAGTGAAAGGAAAGGGCGATAAATGCCAAAATCAGGACCACGAGGGCGGCTTTGAGGACTCGTTTCCCCTGCGTCTTCTTTCGGAAAAAATCCAGCAGCGAATAAATGGCGAAGACCTCGAGTGCAAAAGGGAGAAAACCGCCGAAACCAAAAATAGGCATCTGAAGGATTTTACAGAAGTTCAGATAGGGGATTGTGTACTCCCAGTGAGAACCTGCCCAGTGGTTCAGCGATTCCCAGAACAGCCCGGCCGCGAGCCCGGCCAAAAGCCAGCTTAAAATTCTGTTCCCGTATTTGCTTTCAATATCCGCCAAAAGAGAATCGATTTTGAGGCGGTAATTCACCGGTTCCAGCAGGAATATGAATCCGAGCCAAACGAGGGGGAAGAAGAGGCTAGGGGATAGAAGGGAGAGAGCCAGAAGGAGGAATCCCAACAGCATAAAACCGTTCAGCAGACCTCGTGTTACCTCCAGATGGAAGAAAAAGATGGCTTTCCCTTTCAATGTGCTCTGAATCAACGTTGCGAGTTCCTGCAGGGCAGGGATGACCGTAGCGAAGGCAATACAGTAGCCCAGCCATCGCAGCGGAAGCTCGGCCGGCAGGTTGTGATAGCTCCAATTTTGAAGTCTCAGGTTGAAGAGCTCGAAAAACAGCCAAACTGGGATAGAGATAAATGCGACAAACACAAAATTCCCCGGGGAATCAAAGAGAGGGGAAGATCCGCTTTTCCTGAAATTAAGGCTGTCCAGGATAATAATAAGAGGCCACCAGGCACAGATATAAAACCACGTCTTCATGAAGGGGACATTGAGGACGAGAAGGATGACGGCCAGAAACAGCGCTCCCAGGCCGATGTACACATTCAACCTGAAAATTTTTTTCATCCTTCCTCACAAGCTGGCAAGATAAGGTTGAACTCCCGGCATATTTTAGCTCGAATCCTGTCTCAATATCCATTACACATGTGGTTCTGCGCCGTGCCCGGCATTGGTATCGAGCGGAGTGGACAACAGGTTAGAACGTGGTAAGAAGAATTGAGGTTATGGCAGACTTCGACCTTACTGTTGAATAGAAGTTGGCTGGGATTCCGGAAAAGAAATTTCTGTCAATCAGAAACGTCTTCCGCCACCAAAACCACCTCTGCCAGACCTTCCGCCTCCTCCTCGTCGGTCATCAGTGCGAGGCCGGGCTTCATTGACCTTCATCGTTCGACTTTTGAATTCTTTGTCGTTGAGGCCGGATATGGCCGCCTGGGCTTCAGTAAGAGTCGGCATCTCAACAAATCCAAATCCCTTCGATTGGCCGCTGAAATTGTCTTTGATGATTTTTGCGCTTGAGACTTCCCCGAAGGCTTCAAAAGCTTGCTTCAAATCTTCTTCCGTGACTCCCCGATCTAAATTTCCCACATAAATGTTCATTTGGCTTCCCTTAATCCTAGGATAGCAAGGGGAGGAAAGAAAATCCGCTGGTCGAAATATTCCTGTCCCTCGCGAGCTCCATCAAAACATGAGTTTGGACAGATCTCGTTTATTTCGATGTCTCATATGATACTACAGTGTTTCTGAGAACACAACTTTAATTCAAATCCACCCAATTCGGAATGTTCCCAGCGCTTTGAAAGGTTTCTCCAT
>CBFDBS010000159.1:0-6563 GCA_965603105.1 uncultured bacterium | reverse complement strand
TGGGCCAGAAAACCGCCGCCGGCATATTTTGTTGAGTTTGAAGTTTTGAAGTAATAAGATAGAGCATGTGATATATAATGCTGGACTCTGTTTAACTTAAAGCTCTGTCGGGATTAGGTAAGGAGGTCATCCGATGATCGAAGGACGAGAGACGGCACCGGAAACCTATCGTCTCAATTATGGGATGGTCGGCGGAGGTCCGGGTGCCTTCATCGGAGATGTCCACCGGAAGGCGATCGCCATGGATGGGAAGGCTCAACTGTCGGCCGGCTGTTTTTCCCAGGACTATGAGAAAACTCTAATGACGGGGGCCGGGCTTGGATTGGAAAGGGAAAGACTGTATGCGACTTTTGAGGATATGTTCGAGTCAGAGAAGAACCGTGGGGATAAGATCGATTTTGTGGTTATCGCTGCTCCGAACAATACTCATTTTGCGATGGCCAAGCTGGCTATGGAATGCGGCATTCATGTCGTCTGCGACAAACCCTTGACTACGAACAGCCGGGAAGCCGAGGAATTGGGGAGGATGGCCGCGGAAAAGGATTTACTTTTTTGTGTGACCTATGCTTACACAGGATATCCTATTGTCAAGCATATGAGAGAAATGATCGCCGGAGGAGACCTGGGTGATATCCGTTTCGTTAACGCCGAATATCCCCAGGACTGGCTGGCGACTCTAAAGGAAAAAGAGGGACAGAAGCAGTCTCTCTGGCGGACAGATCCTAAACAGGCAGGTCTGTCCAACTGCGTCGGGGATATTGGAAGTCACATCGAAAATATGGTTGCCTACATTACCGGGCTCAAGATCAAAACCCTCTGCGCGCGTTTGGACTCATTCGGTGAAGGTCGGATCCTCGATGACAACGCCTCCATTATGATCGGCTATGACCGAGGGGCCAAGGGTTTGTACTGGAGTTCACAAATCGCCGTCGGCCAAGACAATGGATTTCGAGTCAGGATATACGGGACTCAAGCCGGAATGGAATGGTGTCAGGAGAGTCCCAATTATTTAAAAATATCTCATCTGGACAGGCCCACCGAGATCATCTCGAGGGGAAGGACGGATTTATACCCGCATGCCCAGAGCTATTCACGGATTCCGTCAGGGCATCCCGAAGGGTATTTTGAAGCTTTTGCCAATATCTACTCGACCTTCACTGCGGCCTTACACAAAAAGCTGGCGGGGGAAACACCGTCAACCGCAAATTTGGATTGGCCAGATGTCAACAGCGGAATACAGGGAGTTAAATTCATAGAAAAATGCGTGGAAAGCTCCAGGGCGGATTCGGTCTGGGTGGAGTTTTGAAAAAAGACGATAGGGAGGATAGTTATATGCAAAAGCCGGTTACCCTCTTCACCGGGCAGTGGGCGGATCTGGCATTTGAAGACTTATGCCAAAGAGCCGGAGATTGGGGCTATGACGGCCTGGAGATCGCCTGCTGGGGCGATCACATGGAGGTGAACCGGGCCGCTGGAGATTCCGCCTATATTGAGAATAAGAGACAGATCCTATCCGAGCACGGTTTGGAATGCTGGGCCTTGGGTGCCCATCTGGCCGGCCAGTGTGTCGGAGACGTCTATGATGAACGTCTCAATGCCTTTGCTCCTGACGGAGTGAAGGGAAAACCTGAAGAGCTGCGTCTCTGGGCCGTAGAGGAAATGAAACTTACTGCTGCGGCTGCCAGACAGATGGGCTGTGCGGTTGTCAACGGCTTTATGGGATCTCCCATCTGGAAAGCCTTGTATGCCTTCCCTCCGGCAAGCGAGAAGATGGTCGAGGAGGGATTCGAGAGAATCAAAGAGCTCTGGACACCTATCCTCGATGAGTTCGACCGTCAGGGCATCAAGTTTGCTCTCGAGGTCCATCCAACCGAAATTGCTTTCGACCTTTACACGGCCAAGATGCTGCTTGATACATTCGAGCACCGGCCGGCCCTTGGATTCAATTTTGATCCCAGCCATCTGGTTTGGCAGGGGATCGAGCCCCAGTTGTTCATCCGGGAATTTTCCGACCGGATTTACCATGTCCACATGAAGGATGTCGCGGTGACTCTGGATGGCAAAACCGGCATCCTCGGTTCACATCTGCCCTTCGGTGATTTAAGGAGGGGATGGAACTTCCGCTCTTTGGGGCACGGGGACGTGAATTTCGAGGAGATCATCAGAGAACTCAATGGGATCGGCTACCAGGGGCCGCTTTCTGTGGAGTGGGAGGACAATGGGATGGAACGTGAGTTCGGTGCCCGGGAATCATTGCAGTTTGTCCGGTCCATCAATTTTTCTCCTTCATCGGTGGCCTTTGACCGGGACATGAAGTCCAAATCCGGTAAAGATTTTTAGGAAGAATATCCGGTTTCGCCCGGAAAACATGCAAGGGAGAGAAGGATAAAATGTCTAAAAAACCGAGCAAGAGAATGATAAAAGGAATCACGCGGCGCGGCTTTCTCAAGTCTTCAGCAGCGGCGGGACTCGGCATCGCCTTGTCGGGGCGCTCATTGGCGGATTCGACTCCCAGGAACCAGGATACAACGGACAGTCCCAGTAGTCTGAGGATTGCTATTATCGGGGCCGGAGCACAGGGGCGGGTACTGATCGAGTCCTGTCTGCGTATTCCCGGCATTCGATTTGCGGCTGTGTCCGATATCTGGGAGTACAGCCAGCAGTATGCCCAGGGATATTTGAACAAATTTGGTCACCAGGTCAATATCTATGAGGATTACCGGGAGCTGCTCGATAAGGAAAAGGATCTCCAAGCGGCCATCGTCGCCACACCGGACTGGAAACACGCTGAACATGCCAATGCCTGTCTGGAGGCGGGACTGCATGTCTACTGCGAAAAGGAGATGTCCAATTCGTTGACCGAAGCGCAGACAATGGTTCATACAGCCCGCCGGACAGGAAAACTTCTTCAGATCGGCCACCAGCGCAGAAGCAATCCCAGGTACATCCATGCTATCGAACGGCTCATCCTGGAGAAGAAGCTTCTGGGACGGGTATCTCAGGCCAACGCCCAGTGGAATCGGGCCAAGAACGAGATGTTCGGCTGGCCGAATAAATATGTCATCGATCCCCTCAAACTGGAGCAGTACGGTTACGGGTCTATGCTTGAATTCAGAAACTGGCGCTGGTTCAAGAAATACAGCGGCGGGCCTATCGTCGATTTGGGCTCGCACCAGATCGACCTTTTCAGCTGGGTTTTTGGAGCCCCTCCGAGCTCGGTTGTGGCCAGCGGCGGAAGAGACTATTACAAAAACAGGGAATGGTATGACAATGTCATGGTCATTTACGAGTACCCGAACAGCGAAGGGCATGCTCGAGCTTTTTACCAGGTTCAGACGACAACCAAACATGGGGGATTCTATGAGGCCTTTATGGGAGACGAAGGATCTCTGGTTATATCCGAGGTTCCTCAAAGGGGGAACTGGGCCATCCGGGAAGCCCATGCCCCGGAATGGGATTCTCTCGTCAAGGAGGGACTGCTGCAGTCGGAAAAACCTCCCCTCCAGAAAATTGATACAAAAAATATCTTTCTGGATGTTCGAGTCACAGCGGAGACAGGACGCTGGCCGCTGCCCGTCGAACTGGCCAAACCCGCCCATCAGCCTCACCTGGAAAACTTTTTCAGCGCGATTTTTCACGGCACTCCGCTGAGCTGCCCTCCGGAGATCGGTTATGAGTCGGCTGTGGCAGTTCTCACAGTCAACGAGGCCGTTCAGTCGAAGCGATTGGTGAGATTCCGTCCCGAGCAGTTCAGAGCATGAAGCAGTTATCGATTTTTGTCCTTGTTGTTGTCCTTGGTTTGTTCAATAGTCTCTTTCCCCAAACTCCGGAATACAAGCCAACATGGGATGGAAGCCAGGCTGTTCCCGTTCATCTCCTTCCACTCAAGGATGAATTCAACCAGCAGGTCATTCCCACAGAATCCTTTCCACTCCCTTTTTCCAGCCGGCATTCTTGCGCCCCCTGTCACGACTATACTCAAATCTCCAAGGGTCTGCACTTCAATCCGCTTGGATTGAGCCCTTCCGGGCGGGCGGGCGAACCCTGGTTCTGGGTGGATGAGAAGTCGGGGACGGTTCTGCCTCTGTCTTACCAGGGAAGGAAAGGAATCTGGAATCCCTGGGAGTTGGGCCTCTCATTTTGGGATTTCACCCTTCTTTTTGGAAGACATATGACGGGAGGAGGAAATCTTGAGCCTTCGGACGAGGAGATGAGTCCGGAATCCAGGTGGAATGTTTCGGGAAGAATCGAGATCAACTGTTTGGGTTGCCACAGCGGCTCCCGTATCCAGAGCCACAGCGAATGGGCCAAACAGATTCTCCGTCATAATTTCCGCTGGGCGGCAACTGCTGCAGCAGGATTGGGGGAAGTCGGAGGGATGGCCTCCAGGCTGCCGGCGACATGGGACCTTTATGACGGTCCGAATCCGGATGACACCGAGTGGGCCATTGTGCCGTCTGTCAGATACAATCCCGGCCTTTTCGACAGCAAACACAGAGTGTTTTTCGATATCGCCGAAAAACCTGATGACAGGCGCTGTCTCGTCTGTCATTCGGTGACTCCCGCCAGTATCGGCAGGATGGAACTCGATGCCGATATCCATTCGTCTTCCGGCCTGCAGTGTGTCGACTGCCACCGTAACGGCCTCGACCACGCCATGAACCGGGGCTATGAGGGGGAAACAGGATTTTCAGACCGTGCAATTGAGTCTCTGTCCTGTGCGGGATGCCATCTGGGACCGGAGACAAAAGGCCAGAGAGATTTGCAGGCCGGCCGGCTGGGAGCCCCTTATCCAAAGCACCGGGGTTTACCTCCCGTGCATCTCGACAGGCTGTCCTGTACGGTTTGTCATTCAGGGCCCATCCCTGGAAAGGAACCGGTTCGCGTCCGGACATCCCGCGCCAACCGTCTTGGAATCTACGGTGTGGCCCAGTGGATGACCGAAACGCCCTATGTGTTCGAACCTATCTATCTCAGAGAGGAGCGGGGAAAAATCAGCCCCCATCGTCTGGTTTGGCCTTCCTACTGGGCGACCTTTAGAAACGGGGAAGTGGTGCCTATTAGACCGGATGATATTCTGGAACTGGCCGGGCCTGTCCTCGGCTCTGAGGAAAGAATTGCACAACTTCTGCTGGCCCTTTTCCAGGTGCAAGATCTTGAGGGGACACCCGTAATGGTTTTCGAAGGACAAGTCTTCGAATTGAATGCCGATAGTGGTCTCGATGTCATGGCTCTAGAAGAGGAACCGATCTCACCTGGTGTCGTTTGGGCGGTCAAGAATGAAAATGAGTTTGTTCCTCTTATTCCAGAGTTCGATTTTGAGGCCGAGTTGCTGGACCTGGATACGGAAGCCAGGATTTATGCTGTATTCGATGCTTTGGCCGCTTTTGAGAATGCTCCGGGAAAGCCGATTCTTATCGTCAAAAATGTACTCTATCATACTGTTGAAGGCTATTTAGAAAAGATGGAATATTCCGGAGAAATCCAGCCTCTGGCGCAACTGAGCTGGTTGGTGGGAGATCAAATCACACCTCTTGTCGAAAATTTCGATCTGAGGACGGTCCTGGCCACAGCTGGAGACAAACCGGCTCTGACTGAGGAACAGATTGTCCGGGTGCTCGGAGTCCTTGAATCGAAGCGGAAGAATCCGGAGAACGAAAAAGTAGAAGGATATGTCTACATTTCCGGCGGAAAAATGTTTGAGCTGGATAAGGAAGGCCGGTTAGCCTCTTCTGACCATGAGTCGGCGGAGCCCGTTACCTGGCCCTTGGGACACCGAATCCGGCCCGCCCAGCAATCTCTGGGAGTCAATGGCTGCCGGGACTGCCACCGAGCCAACTCTTCTTTTTTCTTCGGCAAAATCAAAGGCAAAGGGCTTCTCATTACAGAAAACGTCACGGCCCGGTCCCAGAGTGCCTTTATGGGATTGGTGCAGCCTTATCAAAGACTTTTCGGACTGTCTTTTTCAATCCGTCCGTTCTTCAAAGCCGTTTTATTCGTGGCGGCGTTGCTTCTCGGATCTTTGCTCCTGGTTCTGATTGTGCACGTTATCGGCCGGACGGCCGGTCTTGTGGACAGAGGGAGATAAATCATGTTTACTGTTATGACCGCCCTCTCTCTGCTGGTGCTGACAGTCGTTCTCACTTACCCTGAATTTGATAAAAAAACGACGGGGATCCAACAAATGACTTTATGGGCCAGGTTGAAAAACTATCTTTCTTACTTGTTCAACCAGTCTATAGGTCTCTTCAAATCCTTGGATATGAAGCGCCTCAAGATCTTCTTTTCGAACCGGATCGTCCAGAAAAATCAGGGCTGGACAGAATGGTTCTTTTACTGCCTATGGGGAAGTTCGGCTTATTTGATCCTCTCGGGTTTCTTTTTCGCTCTTTTTGTTCCTCGGGGGCTGTCCGGTCTGCCCCTTTTGCTGCATGTTGTTGCCGGTGGAATTTTTGCCGTCTGCTTGTCTGCCGCTGTATTCATAAAAGCCCGTGGCTACACTTTGGGATCTATCCCCACACATGTGAAAGAGGTTCAGTCCTATCGGCCGTTTTCGGTTGTTG
>CBFDBS010000158.1:0-6582 GCA_965603105.1 uncultured bacterium | reverse complement strand
AATAGCAAACAAGCGAGATGTCCCTTATCAGTCATTGATAAAGATATTTCTAGCAGAACGGCTTGAACGAGAATTAGAGTCTCAAGAAGGTTAGCAGTCTATTGAGTTATTTATTTTTGGAAAGTTTATTGTAATCTGACATTGCAATAATAAGGGCTCGAACCTGGAAGCGGCGGATTAAAAGAAGTCTCTTTTATTGTAAAAGTCCTATCACATCGGAAAGAACCCGGCCGGCTTGACCGTGGATGATAAAATCAGCCATATCGTCCAGGGGAGTGGGGTCGATGTTGACGATAGCCAGCATAGCCCCGGCCTGTTTGGCCCTGACAGGAAGATCGGCTGCAGGATAAACAACCAGCGAGCTTCCCACAGCCAGCAGAAAATCGCAGGAATTCACTTCATCATAGGCGAGCTGGAGCACCTCCGGATCCAGTGATTCTCCGAAAAAGACAACCGCCGGCCGGAGTATCCCCCTGCATTTTTTGCAGAGAGGAGGAAGCTCCTTCTCCAACAATGTAAAGACATCATCGAAGACATACTCTTGAGAGCAGTCCACACAATGGATTATTCTTGTCGTTCCGTGCAGCTCGATCACCCGGGTCGATCCCGCTTCCTGGTGAAGACCGTCGATGTTCTGGGTGATAACACTTTCGAGCTTCCCCATTTTTTCCAGCTCGGCCAGGGCGGTGTGGGCCCTGTTCGGCTTCGCTTTTTTTAACACCGGATAACGGACGTCTTTAAAAAAGTTCCAATAGTAGGACGGATTTTGACGGAAATGCGCGATGTTCGCGTATCGGTCAGGATCATAAGTGTTCCACACGCCCCCTTCTCCCCTGTAAGTGGGGATACCGCTTTCCGAGGAAATGCCGGCTCCGGTGAAGGCGACCACATGCCGGCTTTTTTTTAGATCTCTGGCGAGGGAGTCGAGAACGTCCACAGCCTTGGTTTTTTGGTGCAAGTCGGTGTCTTTACAGCATTAAAGCCTGATCCGCTCGATCAGGCTTTTTCGAAAACGTAGTTCAGCTGACCGTTGGACAGAGTGTTGGCTACCGTTTTTAAAGGCATTCCTAGCCGGATCTCCTCCTCAGACACGGACCCTGAAATCCTCCCGAAGACCTTGTAGTCGCCGTAATCGACGACCGCGATGCTGTAGGGCAAATCGTCCTCGAAGCCGACAGGAGCGTACTTCAACTGACTGAAGGTGATGAGTTTTCCTGTCCCCTCAATTTCGAACCATTCCGTGCGGCTGGAAAAGCACTGGAAGCAGTCTGCTCGAGGAGGGAAATAGACTGCCCCACAGTCGGGGCAGCGGGTTCCCATGACCTTCCCTGCTTCCAGAAAGCCGATAAAGTCGTTGACTTTGGTGACAGAGGTGAAGCTGACCGTCCCGAATTTTTTGAACCGGTCGTCGATTTCAATTTTCTTTTTCTCGCTCATTGTTTACCTCCCTAAAACCGAAACGGTCCCGTAGAGGCCGACTCCGCCGATATTGTGAACAAGGCCGATTTCGGGATCTTTGACCTGCATCTCGCCGGCTTCACCTCTGAGTTCGAGGACGATGGTCCGGATTTGAGATCCTCCCGTCGCTCCGATGGGATGCCCTTTGGACAGCAGCCCTCCATCCACATTGACCGGAATGCTTCCCTCAAGATAGGTCTGCTTGTTTCTGATGAGATCTTTTCCTTCGCCGGGCCGGGCAAAACCCAGGTCTTCGTAGGCCAGGATTTCAGAGATGGTGAAGCAGTCGTGAACTTCGGCCACATCGATATCCTGTGCTGTAATACCGGCCATCTTATAGGCCTGCTCAGACGCCTGTCCGGCTACGGCCAAACCTGTAAACAGATTTCTTCCCGACATATTCACACTGGCAGAGGCTGCTCCCAGCCCCAGAATCCAGACCGGCTTTTTGGAAAACGCCTTGGCCTTTTCTTCGCTGGCCACGATAAGACAGGAGCTCCCGTCGGCATTGGCACAGCAGTCTCCCACTCGAAGCGGGCTGGAAACTGGTCCTGACATAAAATGCTCCGGATCGGAAAGATTGCCCGCCAGGACGGGCTTGCGGAAGAGGGCTTTCTCATTGATCTGGCCGTAGGTAGCGGCCTTCTCCCTGACCAGGGCTAAATCCTCCAGCGTTGTTCCGTATTTTTCCATATGGGCCTTGGCAAACATCGCGTAATAGGCCGGCATCATGGTCCCGAAGGGACTCTCCCATTGGATATCCGCACCGCGGCCCATGCGCTCCTGGGATTCGGCCGAAGAGATCTCGGACATCTTCTGAAAACCGAGGACGGCCACCACATCGTGAAGCCCGGAGCGGACCAGAGAATAGGCCATGCGCAGCCCCATGCTCGTCGAAGAGCAGAGGCTCTCCAAATAACAGGTCGGCTGAGGGGTGAGTCCGAGGTACTCGGCAAAAACTCCGGACGGCGAACGCTGTTTATCGTACTCAGGGGCCGAGCAGACAATGGAAGCGTCGATGTCCTTGACTGAAATCTGCGCATCCTGAATGGCTTCTTTGAATCCGTCAAAAGCCAGCTCTCTGATCGAGCCGGCAAATCCTCTGACGAACGGACTCTGTCCGACTCCGATGATTCCCACTTTACTCATTTTTATCCTCCAATCATTTATCGATTTCTTCTTGGTGCTTATACGTCCATCTCCTCTAGATGTACTGGCCTCCGTCGACCTTGATGATCTCTCCTGTGATGTGCTTTGATTTATCGGATGCCAGGAAAGTGACGGTATGGGCCACATCTTCGGGCTCTCCCAGGCGGTTGAACACCGTCTCGTCTGCGGCTTTCTGTTTGACATCGTCGGGAAGGTCTTTGAACATATCCGTCAGGATCATGCCCGGAGCGACGGTGTTGACATTGACCCCGTACTTGCCCAGCTCTCTGGCGACCGTCTTGGTCAGGCCGATGGTTCCGGCTTTGGCCGCCGAATAATTGGTCTGACCGAACTTCCCTCTCAGCCCGTTGATGGAAGTGATGTTGATGATCTTTCCGTATTTCTGCTCCCGGAACAGGGGCGAGACGGCGCGGACAAAATTGAACGTCCCCTTCAGATCGACGTTGATGACCCTGTCCCACTGCTCTTCACTCATCTTCCAGATGACTCCGTCCCAGTTCATGCCGGCGTTGTTGACCAGGATGTCCAGGCGGCCGAACTCTTTGACCACCTCTTCGACGAGTTTTTGGGCATCGTCAAAGTTAGAGACGTCCACCTGGTAGGCTTTTGATTTCCGTCCCATTTCCCGGATCTTATCGGCTATCGTTTTGGCTTCATCTCCATGTTTCCTGTAGGTCAAACCCACATCGGCCCCATTTCCAGCCAGGTCCAAAGAGATGGCTGTGCCGATTCCCATACTTCCTCCGGTGACTAAGGCGACCTTTCCCTCTAACTCCATTGTCTTCCTCCTCTTCAATTTTTATCGTTTAATATAAAGAATGTCTATTGAGGACCTTTGCGACTGTCTTTTCCTCCCTATCCTTATTCCTCTTTCGGTTTCGGGAGGACCGCTTCCTTGAAGGCGTCATCAAAATCCGCCCCCTGGGCGATTAGCTGCCTGTACTTGATGAAATCGATGACGTCCTGTCCTGTGATTTTTTTGGTGTTGAAGGCGTTGAAACCCAGGAAAGCTTCTGTCGACATGTTGACCGACAGCCAGTGGCGGTTGTAATTTTTGGCCATATCCCAGAAGAATTTCTTTTTGGCCCTGATGCCTTCGATGGATTTGATCAAACATCCGGGAAACAGATTGGTGAATTTCCAGATGACTTCGTGCACGGCTTTATCCAACAATTCAAAATCGATCGCCGCCTCTTTAAGAAAGGCGCGGGCCTTCTTGCCTTCTTCTCCTTTAACAAACTCGCCGTAGACGATCTCTCCGTCATCGACATATCTGTCCGTGATCACAGACGGATTGCGGATGAACTTGCCGTCTTGCTTGATCACTGGCACAACTTTTGTCACCAATCCCAACTGCTTCATCTTGTAGGCGCTCCACAGCTCACAGGAAATACAATTCCAGAGGGCGTCTTCGATGCTCAAAAACCAGGGCAGAAAATCAGTGGATCCCCCGTCGGGCGCCGATCCGTGTCTTGGCCCCGCCTGACCGAAGATGGCTGTGTCGGCGGTTATGGCCGTGTCGCAGGCCATCCCGATTTCCTGGCCGCCGGCCACTCTCATGCCGTTGATCCGGCAGATGGTCGGCTTCTTGCACATCAGGATGGAATCGACCATGCCGTTGAAAAGATCCATGTATTCGCCGTACTCGTTGGGTTTGCCGGAATAGTATTCAGCGTATTCTTTGGTGTTGCCACCCGTGCAGAAGGCCTTATCTCCGACGGCCGTAAAGATGACGGCCACCACACTCCTGTCTAAACTGGCATTATTGAAACCCGCAATCACCCCTTTGACCATCTCGGTGGTGTATGAATTGTACTGGGCCGGATTGTTCAATGTCACCCAGGCCGTGTACAGTCCGTCAATAGGATTTCCAGAGGCGTCCGGGACGGGCTTTTTTTCATACATGGTGCAGGGCGGCTCTTGGCCCCAATACTGCTCACTCCCCAGAGAGTGATCCTTGAGATCTTTATCTCTTTTCAACCATTCGAGACCCATGAGTTCCTCCTTTCAGGAAAGATACTATTTTTAAAGAAATCCAAAGTCAAGATGGCTCTTTTTCAAGAAAAAAACCAACCCTGATTTTTTTTCAACTGATCTCGGGATCAGATATTTAAGCAAGATTCCAGTCTTTTTTTGAGTGCTTCCGAGAATTCTGCCTCGACTGTTTTGGCTTTGGCGCGCATGACTCTGTCACCGAACATGGCCAGGCGTCCGACGATTTTCGCATCGCACCTGTAGGAAATCTCGACTTGCCCGTCTTCGGTTTCCCTGAGATCGATATTCGTTTTTTGGGAAAAGCGGCCGGCCTTGCCGATATCCTCCCCTTCGCCCTGCATCTCGATGTGGTTATGCGGTTCCATTTTTGTCAGGAATGTCTTGAATTTGAAACGGACGGAAATTGGGCCGACCTTCTGCTTGATCTGGCAGTCATAGGTTTTTTCATCCAATCTCTCGATTTTTTCTGCCCCGGGAATACAGGCCTGTAAAGTTTCAGGCTCCAACAGTTTGTCCCAGAGCGTTTGGATAGGCGCTTTCAGCTGCAGTTTTCCTTCAAGAATCATTGTTCCTCCCTCTCATTGGGGACCAGGGTAGGTCCCTAGTCCACCTTTTCGGCTTCTTTCTCCAGAAGCTCGGCCAAAGTCTTATACCCCTTGTTCCCGGGCTCCATGGTTTGGATGAGCAAAAGTTCGATAAAATTATATCCCTTTGAATTGACCCAGTCTTTATGGCTCTGGTCACCCGTTCCGAAAACGTGCCGGGCCAGATCCATGCTTTCCGGCCAAACTTTTCCGCATGCTGGACATTTGTATCCCACTCCGTGGCCTCCTTATTCTCCTTTGTCTTCTTTTTTCTCGTTTTTCTCTCGAAGAGCATCGAGCACCTTTTCGGAAGTGATCGGAAGATTTTTGATGCTGATGCCGGCGGCGTGGTAGACGGCATTCCCCAGGGCTCCGGCGGTCGGATTGGTCAGGCCTTCGCCCGCTTCTTTGGCGCCGAAGGGCCCTTCAGGCTCGTAGGTTTCCACTTCGATCACTTTCGTTTCCGGCATCTCCGTGGATCGCAGGACTTTGTAGTCCACCAGATTGGGATTGAGGATCTTCCCCTCGTCCATGGGCAAATCCTCGGTGAATCCGTATCCCGCGGCCATGGCCATGGCCCCTTCAAGCTGTCCTTCCACTCCTATGGGATTGATCACCTGCCCGCAATCATGGGCTGTAACGCAGTTCTTGAGTGTGATCTTGCCTGTGTCCGGATCGACTTCCGCTTCGACGGCCTGGACACCGAAGCTGTAGGCGGGAGATATCATGCCCTTGCGGTGCGGCGTGTAGTGTCCCCTAGCAAAAAGCGGCTGGCCGTTTTTGGCACGGATGGCTTCTTTGACGACCTCGAAATATGAGAGGCCGCGTTCGGGACGGGCGATGAGGTGCACCCACTGATCCTTGATATCGAGGTCATAGACGATATTCGGAGACAGTTTAGCCGCTGCGAACTCGATAATCTGCCGCTTGGCGTCAGCGGCGGCCATCTTGACCGCGTTCCCCTGCATCAGGGTTTCCCGGCTTCCCCAGGCACCGAGGTCGACGGGACAGTTCTCGGTATCCCCCATATGGATTCGGATATCGTCCACTTTGACTCCCAGTTCCTCCGCACAGATCATGGCCATGGTGGTGTTCGATCCCTGGCCCATATCCTGAGATCCGATGTAGAGATCGACCTTGCCATCGATTCTTATCTGCACGACCGCCGAAGAAAAGGCATAGGGAGTGTCGAACCAGTTAAAAATCCCTCCGGACATGAATCCATAGGCGGCCACACCAATGCCCCGATTGGGCGGAAGTTCGCCCCGGGATTTGATCCAATCCTCGATTTTATCCAAGCATTGACCGAGCCCACAGCTCTGGATCTTGGCCTGCCCGGGAACCTCATAGCCGGGAACCATGGCATTCTTCCGCC
>CBFDBS010000157.1:0-6678 GCA_965603105.1 uncultured bacterium | reverse complement strand
TTCTAAGGCGGCGAAATTCTCCATTTTCGTTCTTTTCTTCACAATCTTTCTCCCCGGTCTTTGGGCTCAAGAGAACCAGACTCTAAACAGAAAACAGATGGGATACATTTATGCCCAGGGAAAAGCCGCCTTCTATTCCACACTCGATAAAAATATCGCTCTTGTCCCACTCAATGAGGAGGACAGAACATTTCTTGACAACGAAAGATACAAGAAAAAGGGCATTTTCGAACATTTGATGAATTTCTACTATTATCTTCAAGACATCCGTATTGCAGATGAAAACACATTTCTGTCTGATTTTATACAAATTTCCAGCACCATGGCTGAGGAATTCGTCCAATCCATTCCTTTTCCCTTGCATAAGGCGAAATATTCATCATTGAAACAACCGCTCATTTCTTCCGGTTACTACTTCAAGAGGACATCACCGCAGTTCCGAAAATTCCTCAGGCCATTGGGTCGCAAAGTCAAGAGCCAGAGTATTTTCAGGGATCTACAAGTCAAGCAAGCCCACACTCTCTCTCAAGGGAAAAACATCAGAATCGCCGTCATCGATTCCGGAATTGATCCAACCATCAAAGAGATCAAAGGCAGAATAAAAAAATACAAAAATTTGCTAGATGGATCCAATCCATTGACGGAAAAAGGATCCTTCCCCTTTGACTGGAACGGACACGGCACTGCTGTCACCTCTCTTATTCACCAGATAGCCCCCAAGGCCGAGCTGTTGATCGTCAAATTCTATGACACTGAACGGATGAGACAGGCACCTCCCTCACAATGGACCGCTTATCTGGCTGCGGCGGGGATGATCTGGGCGGCTCAGAACGGTGCCGATATCATCAACCTGAGCTCCGCTTTCCTCAAAGATCTTTGGCCCATCCGGGAAGCGGCCAAGTACTGCTGGGAACGGAATATCACTGTCGTCACCGCCATGGGGAATTCTTTCCAACCGGAGGATATTTCACAGACCTATTTTCCAGCCCAGTATCCCTGGACTATCGCCGTGGGAGGAACAGGGAAAAGTGATGGGCAATTGAAAGTCTGGGAGCACTCAGGGCAGGGAGAATACATTGATATCGTGGCTCCGGCCATGGACCTTTGGGTCGATCTTCCCTCTTATTTAGAAGCAAGGATTAATGCCCAGATGTTAAACGGAAATTCATTGGCAGTAGCCCTCACATCCGGCGCCACAGCTCTCATTCTGGCAGCCATGAATGAAAAAACTCATAGCGAATTGAAAGCACAACAGGGACAACTCTGTGAAGAAGTGCGCAATATCTTCAGAACCACGGCTTCAAACGATGTGCTGGGATTCAACCTCCCCAATCCTTTCTCCGGATACGGACAAATTGAAATTCATAAAGCCGTGCTTCTCGCCGGGGCCAAGAAAGAATCAAAAATACCAGAGGATATCTTCAATATCAGTGAGGTCGTTTCACTTATCGGTGCTTTCTCAGGTAAGCTCTCCAAGTGACCGCCCATTTCTGGGGATCATCCAACCAACTGGGATCAATTTTATGCACGACACTTCTATACGGGGCATTTTTCACTTTCTCAGGATTGGAGTAAGCTTCTTCAACCACCTGCTGCAGGCCCTCGAAATATTCATCGATTTCTTCTTTCGAATAGGACTCGGTGGGTTCAATAGTGAAGGGCTCGGGGACAATAAACGGGTGGTGACTGGACCACAGATGAAATCCAAAATCGACCATTCTGTTTGTGACATCCTCAGTCGTTACTCCTGTCTCATGGGTCAATTTTTCCCAGCTGTAACGGACTTGTTCGATTCTGTGTCTTCCCCGTGCAAAGGGGGCATCAGCTCCTTTGAGTTCTCTTATTTTCTTGAGCATGTAGTTGTTGTTGAGGACAGCTACCTGGGCCGCCTCTTTAAGACCCTCTGCTCCAAGGCTCATTATCCAGGCATAGGCCCTGACCACAGCCGGGAAAACACCGAGAAATCCTCTGACTTTTCCGATGGTATGGGGAAGATCACTGTTAAGTGAGTATGAATTTCCGTCGTATTCGACAAGTGGGACCGGAAGGTAATCGATCAGTTTTTCACTGACGCCCAGCGCCCCCGAGGCCGGGCCCCCACAGCCATGGGGAGAAGAGAAAGTCTTATGCAGGTTAAAAAAACAGAGATCGAAATCCGCCTCCCTTGCCCGGGTGATTCCCAGGATTCCGTTGGCGTTTGCCTGATCATAACCGCAGAGTCCGCCGGCTTCGTGGACGATCCTTGTGAATTCACAAATTTTGGGATTGAATATCCCCGTATCTTCGGGATTAGTGATCAAAAGCCCTGCGGTCCGCTCGGATACAGCCTTTTTCAAAGCCTCGACGTCAGGAAGTCCGTCCTCATTCTGATAGAGGGTGATGATTTTAAATCCCTTGACTGCGGCGGCGGCGGCATCTGAGGGGTGAGAGAAAATCGTGGTGATGATCTCATCCCGTGTATCCGATTCGTTCCGGACTTGATGGTAGCCATAGATGATGGAGGCCATGGCCAGAATTGCTGCCGAACCCCCTCCCGGTTGAAACGAGAAACGGCTCAATCCTGAGATTTCCCGCAGAAACACATCGAGCTTATAGATGATCTCCAGAGCTCCCTGCACCGTGCTCTCATCCTGATCCGGGTGAAGCTCAGCGACTTTCGGTGATCGGACGAAACCTTCATTGATTTTAGGGCTGTATTTCATAGTACACGTCCCCTGTCCGATATCCACATTGAAATCGGCTCCGAGACAGTGCTGGGACAAGCGCAGGAAGTGCTTAAGAACCCTCATCTGACCTACTTCGGGAAGTGCCGGCGCATCCACTCTTAACATTTTCGTCGGGACAAGAGTGGCGGGATCTCCAACCTCAGAGGCGATCTCAACCTCAGTCCGGGGAACCAGTACTCCCCTCTCGCCCGGAGTGTTCAACTCAAAGAGAACGGGTTCATCCCATTTGGCTTGATGAAATTTTCTCAATCTTGAAGTCTTTTTGTCTATCATTTCATCTCTCCGGGGTCAATTCTTTTCACTGTTTTCAATCCTTGAACGAGTCGGTCGATGTGGTTTTTTGAATGGATCTCCGTGATGCAGTAGAGAGCACACTGACCCAGCTCGGGAAATTCCTTGGAAAGATCCTTCCCCCCGAAGATTCCTATCCCTCGTAAAGAAGCGTTGATCTCCGCGACCGTCTTCTCCGTCCCGTTGAAATCGACAACAAATTCCTTGAAGAATGCGCTTGTGAATTTGGGCGCAAGAATCCCTTCTATATCATTCAATTTTTTTGCCGCATAGCTGCTCCTCTGGACAATAGTCCGCCCCAAGTCCACCATTCCCTGAGGACCCAACAGAGAGAGATAAACCGCGGCGGTGATTCCACATAGAGCGGAATGGGTTCCCACAAATTCTTTGCCTTCCTCTCTTTCGGCAAAAGACGTTCTTTCGTAGGCGACGTCACCAAAGCCATACTCCCCCTGAACAGCGGTTCTGGTGATTCCAAAGAGACGGGAAGGAAACTCCATGACGTACTTTTCCTCATCATGTGTGGCAATGAAACCACCCAGCCCTCCTCCAAAGCTCATATGATTGCCCAATCCCTGGATATCTCCGCAGACGATATCCGCTCCATACCGGCTGGGAGGAACCAAGAGGCCAAGTGATACAGGATCAGCTCCTACAAGGCACAGGGATCCATTGCGGTGAACAACAGCAGCAATCTCCTCTCCCTGTTCTTCGATGAAACCGAGATAGGACGGATTTTCAAAATAAATCCCTGCGCTTTCGGGACGGATACTTCGGTGGAGATCATCCATACTGAGCTGTCCGGTCTGTGGATCATGTTCAACCGTCCTGACCTTCATGACCGGATGGCAGTAATTTTTGATGGCGGCCAATCTCTCTGGAGAAACCGTATCGGCAATCAGAATTTCCGTACGTCCCGTGATCCTTCCTGCCATCCTGACAGCCGTGGCCGCGGCCTGGCACCAGTCGTAAGTGGGCACATTGACCACATCCATATCGAGAATTTCCGCCATCAGGCTTTCATACTCGAAGAGGGACTGGAATCGGCCGTGGTCCTCGTACGGCTCGCCCGCATAAGCCGTCAAGAATTCCGAGCGCTGGTTGATTTCATCGCAGATGGCAGGCACGTAATGGGGCCAGCATCCTGCTCCCAAAAAGCTGATGTTGTCTTCGCATGATTGGTTCTTGGATAGGATCCCTTTCATATGTTCTTTCAACTCATACTCTACATCCAGAGGAGCGGGGAGTTCCAACTTCCCCCGGTACCTGAGATGCTCAGGAATATCGGCGTACAATTCCTCTATATCTTTGGCCCCGATTGCTGCCAGCATGGCGGCCTTGACTTCAGGTACCGAGTTGGGAATATAGGGATGAACGTAAGTCTTGTTCTTCTTCACTTTTTTCTCCTTCAAGCTAAACCGCCGCCGTCAACGACAAGGATCGAGCCTGTTGTCCATGAGGACAGATCGCTGGCAAAATAGAGGACGGCCTCGGCGATCTCTTGAGGCTTTCCCACCCGGCCGAGCGGGCGATCCGCAGCTTCCTTCATGAATTCTGAGGATTCCCGGCCTAATTGGACGGCTTCGCCGTAAAGTAGAGGAGTCTCTACATCTCCTGGGCAAACACAGTTAACACGGATGTTGTCCTTTCCAAAGTCGATGGCCATGGCTCTGGTCAGGTTCACAACTCCTCCTTTAGCCGCACAATAGGCCGCGGCCTTAGGCCCCCCTTTAAGGCCCCAACCCGATCCGGTGTTGATAATACTCCCGCCGCCGGACTTTTTCATAAAAGGGATGATGTTTTGGGAGAGGAGAAAGACGGATTTCAGGTTGACGTTGAGCACAAGGTCCCACTCCTCCTCTATCAGATCTACGACGTCTTTACGGATGATTGTGCCGGCGTTGTTGAACAGGATGTCTATCCGCCCAAATTTTTCGATAATCTTGGCAGTTGTTTTTCGGCAGTCTTCAATCGAAGTGACATCACATTGAAAAAAACGAGCGATTCCCCCCTCCCGGGCAATCTCTTCTTCGGCTCTTTTCCCCAAATCCACGTCGATATCCAGGAGAGCCGTCTGCGCGCCCACCTCGGAAAGCCTTAAAGACACCGCCCGCCCAATGCCCGATGCGGCCCCTGTCACAACCGCCACCTTCCCTTTTAAAGAAATTTCAGACATTCTGATTTCCCCTTTCAATCAAGACGCTAGGTATAAATAAGAAAGATTCTCTTCCATATTGTGTGGGTGCCATACTTGAAATGGCTTCGCTCCCTGAAGATTTTTGACGCCACCAAACCAACTCGCCGTTCCTGAAGCCGATCACATCCCCTGCCCGGCCGTCTCTCCGCCGTCGATGGCGATAGCCTGTCCGGTAATGAAGGCCGCTTCCTGAGAAGCAAGAAAGGCGAAGAGACCGCCCACTTCCTCAGGGCTGGCATGTCTTCGCAGAGGGATTTTGGCATTGAGCTCATCGAGCTTTTCAGGGGTGTATTCCGCCTGCTGCATCGGTGTTAAAACATAACCCGGACAGACCGCATTTACACGCAGCCAGGGTGCGAACTCCAATGCCAGGGTTTTGGCCAACAGGATTGTTCCGGCTTTAGAAGCATTGTAGTCGGCATAGAAGGGGTGCCCCTCCAGCCCGTTGGTCGAAGCCGTGAACAGAATGACTCCCAATTGTTGTCTCTTCATTCTCTTGACAGCCTCCTGTGCACAGAGAAACATGCCGTCCAAATTCACTTTCAGGACTCTTGACCACTGCTCGTATTCGATTTCGTCAAATGGACTCCGGTAACTGATACCCGCATTGGAAATGAGAATGTCCAGTCCTCCCAGACAATCTTCGGCACTGGCAAAAGCCTCCCGGACTCCTTCCACTTGGCTGATGTCCGTGCAAAACACTCCTGCCAGTCCGGGATTCTCCTCATGAGCCTTTTTCAAGGCAGCTTCATTCCAATCAATAATGAATACATGGGAATTCTCATCAAGAAATCTTTTTGCCGTGGCCAATCCAATCCCGCTGGCGGCACCGGTGATGATGACTCTCTTGCCCTCCAGGTCTCTGTATAATCCCATCCGGATCTCCTCTTAAAGGACGCTTGCTTTTTTGTCCGCCTTTTTTATACCTGTGCTTGCGACCTCTGTCAACAGCAAGCTATCGACCTGCCGATGTCGCTCTAACTCTCATCCAATGATCAACTTCTTCCCTTGCTCAATGGCCTGAACTATTCTTATAATCTGTTGACTCCGTTTTGTAAGATGGTTCTTTTTCATTTTGTGTGGGTGACTTATACGGAATGGTTGAAGCGACCATTGAAGATTCAGCCTGGCCGAGTCGCTTTTTGAGGGTATCCGTTTATCAACGGACAGCGAGCATGTATTGAGCCTGCAAAAGTTAAGGGAAGCGGTTGTTACAACACATATCAAATGTTCAATAGAAGAATAGACGTGCGAGTTGCACAGCTGCCGAAAAAAGCTGCTCAGGGCCATGGCGCATAGAATCTGAAGGGAGCAAGGCCATTCCTGTATTTTGCCCACACAATATGGTAGAGAAAAGGCAAACTTAACTCGTGAATAATTCAGGTCAGTTATCACCCTATAGAAATCCGTACGCACTTCACTGGATTTTGACAGGTGATATTGAGATGTATATGATGGAAAACA
>CBFDBS010000156.1:0-6796 GCA_965603105.1 uncultured bacterium | reverse complement strand
TACGTTCCAAAATTGTCGGAATTGTTATAGATTTCAGGTTCAAATCGTTCAATAGACAGATCCGGTCGGCAGATTTTATTAATAATTCAGGCTAACTCAATTCATTTGTAATTTCTTCCGGACCAAATCCATGAGTTCCACCAGGTTTTTAACAGCGTTCATCGAAATCCAGTCTACTGATAAACCGCTTCCACTCGTTTTTTTTGCCTAAGTTTCCGAAAGATAAAATAATCTTTTTCCCATTCTCGAGGTTTTCTTTCATGAGATTTTTATAGCAAAATTAGGGCTAATAAAAAAACTGCAGCGCCCCGGCTTAAAAGCAGGGGCGCTGCAAGGAACAAGAAATGGATTAAGACTTCAAATCGGTATTCCGTTCTTCTTCCTCTTTCCTGGGCTTCAGGATCTGACCGTAAATGAAGGCACCCAGTGCAAACACGATGAGAAGAATCGCCACGAGCTTCGAATACACAAGCGAGATCACTCCCAAAACGAGAATCATGACGGGAATTCGATTTATCTGTTTTCCATCTCGAAGGGAAGTGAAGAGCTCCTTTAGCTTCCTGCGGATAAGGAACAGAAAAGCAGCGATCAGGAGAACCACAAGAACCTTAATTAAAGTGATCGTTCCCTGAGAGAGAAAGGTGAAATTCATGGTCAGCACGTCCTCGCTGATGATGGTTTTGGCGAAGCGAAAGAGCTGGCCTGTCGTCGGAATCTGAATCCGGATGGGAAGAACACCCGCAGCCAGAGGGACTTTTCCTTCCTGGATATCCTGAACCCTCTGTCCGAAACGGGCCTCATTCTCGACCTGCTCGGTCAGCTGCTCCTCGGAGAGGGCCAGATTGGCGCTGAACTGCCCTTTCAGTTTAGATGCTTCCTTGCGCACTTTATCCTGGTATTCATCATCTCCCACGGGCTCGGTGGCTGGAGCCGGAGCGTAATAGGTGAATCGCTTGGCCGACCCTAAAAGAGGCCTGATACCCTTGGCGAATTTTTCCTTTTCGACTGTTCCGCCGATGTGGAGCAGGCTGTAACCTTCCGGAAGATAGACACTCCAGAGCATCTGGCTGATTATGATGTCAGGAACCGGAAAGAGGCTCTCTCTGGTGCCAAAGCTGCCGAATCTCTTGGCTTTGATAAAGTAGATCAGCTCCACATCGAAAGCCGCCAAACCCGTTGCTCCCTGCTGGGAACGGTTAAGGGGAATGAGTATTTTGTTTTCATTCAGCCTCGGCCTGGCGGGCTCTCCTCCGACAAACACACTCCAGATTTCCGCCTGGGTGGGAAGGGCCAGTTCCAAAAACTGCTTCGAAGTGTTCCGCACTTTGAAAATGAGCCGGTTAACAAGTTTGCCGTCCTCGGTGAACAGAGTCACTCCGCTGGCCGAATCGATGACCGTGCTGATAACCGGGATTTCCTCATGTTTTTTGATATCGAGGATAAGTAAATAAGGATGGTGAAGATATTTGAAACCAAAAAGGAGAGGTTTTTGAGACCGTCCGATGAGCTCGGCAGGAAGTTCGGACACATCCAGTTTGTCCAGGCCTTCGGCGCTGGTCAAGGTGATTTGGGAAGCTCCCTTGAGTTCGATCCCCAAAAAACCCTTCTCCCGGATGGCATCCACAACGGCAAATCCGGAAAAATCGACGGCCATGCTGGTTTGGGAAAGGATCTTTTCAGCCATAACCGTCAGAGAGAAATTACCCTGTTTCGGATACTCGAATGGAATCTCCAGAACCATCACATCGCCCTGTTTGACCTCACGCCAGTCCCCAAGACCATTGCCTCGAACATCAAGAATGCTGTACCCTTCCGGAATCCTCAAAACCAGGGAAGGAATTGTGTTTTGAAGGACGGAGAGCGCGATGGTGCTGTTGATGCGCAGGGCGTCGTCTTCGACAACGATGTGATTGATGAGGTCGGCATAGACTTTGGCCGGCCCTTTTTCGGCTTCAGGTAAACTCTTGCGCCAGTTGATGTTAATGGCGTTTGTCGAAGAAAGCAGAGCCAGGACCTTGGTGGCGTTGCCGCGGCGGGAGACTTCGATCTGCTGGGCATTGGGGACATCCACTTCGATATCCGTAAAAGGGAGGTCGATTTCGAGGGTGGTGATAGGAGTCATGGGAATCGGAATAGAGACAGCCCGGGGACCCTGCTTCAAATCCGTCTTCAACGAGAAATGAACTGTGATCTGGTGTTTTCCCACCCTATCCGTCGCCAAAGTGTACCGGTTGTTTTCGAAGACAACGATGCCCTTCTCACCGTTTAAGAAGATGTCTCTGAGCGCAACATTTCTTGGAAAGAGAGGGATTTTGACGTATTGGCTGCGCTGCCGTTCGAAGATCTCCAGGTCAAAAACAACAGTGAATGAGGTGTCGGTTTCCGTTATCCTGCCAGTGTAAGCAGCTTTTGTGATGAGATAATCGGCCGGAGGCTGGATAACCGTGGAATCCGGAGGTCTCATCTGGTTGAGCAACTTCTTGAACTGCTCCCTTGTGAGCAGGACCTTTTCATCCTTCATCTGAAAGGAAGGAATGTACTTGTTTCCGGTCTGTGCCAGGATCTTCTGGAATTCTTCCCACGAGAGCAGGATCTCATCCTTGTCCAACTCCAGGAGCCTGATAAATTCATCCCATGGGATGTTGACCTGGCCCTCATCACTCTTCTCCTGAGGGAATGCGGCCGTAAAAGACAGGGCCACAAAAAGAACGATGAAAAAAAGACGAAAAAAATTCTTGATACTCATTGTATCCTCCTT
The DNA here is from genome assembly GCA_965603105.1 of uncultured bacterium. Classification (GTDB taxonomy): domain Bacteria; phylum Acidobacteriota; class Aminicenantia; order Aminicenantales; family Aminicenantaceae; genus CBFDBS01. The sequence continues at coordinate 4,038 of CBFDBS010000156.1, read as the reverse complement.
AATTTGTAATCTCACGCAAAAGAATTGTGTTTATGAGTGAAATACGAACCGCTTCCTTCAAAATTGATGATTTCCTATTCCTTAAAACCTTTGAGACGCCCATAGAGATACAAGGCATGCCTCGCCGTGTCTCAAAAGAAGGAGCCGGGGAGTCTGTCTTTTTCAGTGTTGGCTTAGTGGAATTGAACTTATCAAAAACAGCTTTTGCCATCTCGATTTTTCTTTCTCCGAGTCCTGAGTGTTCCATAATCAATCTCCTTTATCTCCTGATTCAAACACTCTTAGTACGAACGGCCTTGACACTTTTGCACCCCTTTGATAAAAATTAGAATTCTCACACCTGAAAAGCACAAAATGATCTTCATCTGTTCCCCAAAAAAGGTCCTCATAAGAGACAATTCTTATCTAGCCTGGATTATACACGAGTGAAAAGTAAAAAATGTCGATTTTTTATAGAAGAGACGTAGAAATAGACATGTTCAGAAAATTGGCCGGAAAACGAAAGTCAAACGATGATAATGCTTGTGGGAAAAAAATCGTTTTTTTTAAAAAATAGCTCAGACTAAAAAGGAGGAGGTTATTATGAACAAAAAGAGTGGAAATACCTGGATCTGGTTATGTTTCTTTGTTTTTGTGGTCAGCCTCATTTTTGCACCGGCTCAGAGCAAAAAAGCGCCTACAAAAATCGAGGAAGATCCATTACAATCTCTTTCTCTCAATGCCCTTAGGATCAGGTCCATCGGGCCGGCCTTGACTTCAGGGCGGATCTCCGATTTCGCAGTCAATCCGAATAAAAAAAGCGAATTCTATGTAGCCACCGCTTCGGGTGGTGTCTGGAAAACCATAAACGCCGGAACGACGTTCACTCCCATCTTCGACAGCCAGGGATCCTATTCCATCGGCTGCATCACTATGGATCCGAATGACCCGAATGTCATCTGGGTGGGCACAGGGGAGAACAACAACCAGCGAAGCGTAGCCTACGGAGATGGCCTGTACAAATCTGTCGATGCCGGCAGAACATGGACAAACGTAGGCCTGAAAGACTCCGAGCATATCGGCATGATCACCATCGATCCCAGAGACTCGAATGTGGTCTACGTTGCGGCCTACGGCCCCCTGTGGAGTCCCGGAGGTGACAGAGGGCTTTATAAAACCACTGACGGAGGAGAGACCTGGGAAGCCGTTCTGACCATCAGCGAACACACCGGAGTCTCCGAAATCCATATGGATCCCCGCAATCCGGATATTCTCTACGCCACCGCCCATCAAAGGCGGAGACGCGTCTGGACTCAGATCAGCGGCGGTCCGGAGTCAGGCATCCACAAATCCGTTGACGCCGGAAAATCCTGGAAAAAAATCAACCGCGGACTTCCCAGCGGGGACATCGGGCGGATCGGCATGACCATTTCTCCGGCCGATCCGAATTCCATCTACGCCATCGTCGAAGCCCAGAGAGGACAGGCGGGATTCTTCCGAAGCACAAACGGCGGTGCCTCCTGGGAAAGGCAGAGCAGTTACTCGTCTTCAGGGAACTATGACCAGGAAATCATGGGCGATCCCAAAGACCCCGAGATGGTCTATTCCATGGATACCTTCCTCCAGGTCACTGACGACGGCGGCCGGACCTGGAGTGCTCTGGGCGACCAGAGCAAGCACTGGGACGCCCACGCTTTTTGGATCGATCCCTGCGATACCGATTATTATTTGACCGGAAACGATGGCGGAGTCTATGAATCCTTCGACCGCGGCATGACCTGGAAATACATGCCCAACCTGCCCGTCACCCAGTTTTATAAAGTGGCCGTCGACTACGCCGAACCTTTCTATAGCGTCTACGGGGGGACACAGGATAACTACAGCCTGGCCGGTCCTTCCAGGACGATCAGCGCCCACGGTATCGCCAACTCCGACTGGATCGTTACCCAGGGAGGAGACGGATTCGAGTCTCAGGTCGACCCGGAAGATCACAATATCGTCTATGCTCAATCACAGGGTGGGAGTCTCGTTCGCTTCGATAAAAAAAGCGGCGAAAGGATGGGCATTCAACCCAAGCCGAGGAAAGGAGAGGACTCCTACCGCTTCAACTGGGATTCGCCGCTGCTGATCAGCCCTCATCTTCACACCCGTCTCTATTTTGCGGCCAATAAAGTCTTCCGAAGCGACGACCGCGGCAACACCTGGGAAGTGATCAGCGGCGATCTGACCGCCCAGATCGACAGGAACAAGCTGGAAGTCATGGGCCGGGTCTGGCCCATGGACGCCGTGGCCAAAAACGCCTCCACTTCCAGATACGGAACAATTGTGTCTCTCGATGAATCACCCGTCCAGGAAGGGCTTCTTTATATCGGAACAGATGACGGCCTGATTCAGGTCACGGAAGACGGAGGCGCCAACTGGAGAAAGATCGCCTCCTTCCCGGGAGTGCCGGAGAGGACCTATGTCAACGACATCATCGCCTCCCATCATGACAGAAACACCGTCTATGCGTCTTTCAACAATCACAAAAGCGGGGACTTCAAGCCCTATGTCCTCAAGAGCACGGATATGGGTCAAACCTGGACATCCGTTTCGTCCAACCTCCCCGAACGGGGTTCGGTCTATGCCCTGGCCGAAGATCACATCAAAAAGGACCTCCTCTTCGCCGGAACCGAATTCGGCCTGTTCGTCACATGGGACGGTGGCAATAACTGGAAAAGGCTCAGAAACGGGCTGCCCACCATCGCCGTCCGGGATATCGCCATTCAAGAGAGGGAAAACGATGTCGTTCTCGGAACTTTCGGACGCGGCTTCTATATCCTGGATGACTACACTCCCCTCCGGTTTCTGAGCCAGGAAACGCTGGCCAAAGATGCCCACATCTTTCCCGTAAAGGATGCCCCGTTGTTCGTCCAGGATTTTCCCCTGGGTACTCTGGGTTCCCGCGCCAAAGGATTTCAGGGCGAAAGCTACTTCACCGTGCCCAATCCTCCTGTCGCGGCCACCTTCACCTATTATATAAAGGAAGGAATCCAGACCCTGGCGGACAAAAGGAGGGAACAAGAGCGTGAAGCCATCCGGGACAAAAAGCCTGTCTACTATCCCACCTATGAACAGATGCGCGCAGAGGATGAGGAAGAAACGCCCAATCTGATTTTCACCATTGTCGATGAAGACGACAATTTTGTCCGCGAGCTCAGGGCTCCTGTCAGAAAAGGACTGCAGCGGTTCAACTGGGATCTCAGATATCCGGCCCTCAATCCGACCAATCCGAGTGATGTCGGCAACACCTCTTCAGGACCGTCCAGCACATTCGTGATCCCCGGCCGTTACAAAGTCTCGTTATCCAAATGGGTGGCCGGCGAAACCACCCTCCTCACCGATCCCGTCGAATTCGATGTCACCACCTTGGGCATGGCCTCTCTTCCGGCCGAAGACAGAGCGGCTCTGGCGGAATTTCATAGAAAAGCCAGAAAACTCAGCCACGCCGTCAACTCGGTATCCAGCGTGATCAGGAACCTCGGAACTCAGGTCACTCATTACAGAGTGGCTCTGAAGAGCGTGACCGTTCCCCACGACGATGTCTATGCGGACATCAAAGCCCTGGAAATGAAGCTGGCCGATCTGCAGCGCAAAATGTCAGGAGACAGGACACTATCGATGCTCGATCTGGACTCGCAACCTGGACTGTCCAGACGGCTCGGTTTTATCCTCTCCGGGCAAAACTCATCCACATCGGCTCCCACACAGATTCAGATAGACAATTTCCAGATCGTTACCGAAGAATTCACGCCCATATTTGAGGCGGCCAAAAGGATCATCGCGGAAGATATCAAAAAGATCGAGAAGAGGCTGGACGAAATCGGCGCGCCCTACACTCCCGGCCGGCTGCCGGTCTGGAAGTAGAGCAGTAATTGGGGACAGGCCCCTATTTCCTGGGCTGAATTTTTGTTTCTTTTGTGCTTAAATAAAAGGGCAAGTGCAATTAAGCTGCTATCTAGTGGCGAGAGAGGGGAGAATGAAAACGTTTAGGTCGGCTAAGCCCTGTACTCGACCTTC
>CBFDBS010000155.1:0-6809 GCA_965603105.1 uncultured bacterium | reverse complement strand
ATCTTTCAGATTTTGAAGAAAATAAATGATGGGCTTAGGGCCAAATTTATGAATAAGCTAGGTTAGATCGTACTTTTGGATCTTGCCGAAGGAGAACGGAACAATGAATCAATTGGTGAAAATATCACTGTTTTTCCTGGTCGTATTTGCAGTTGGAAGAAGTGCAACGGCCTCAGAACCGCCGGAGACGGTTGCTGCTGTAGATCTGAATAAATACATTGGACTCTGGTACGAAATCGCCAGAATGCCCAACAGTTTTCAAAAACAGTGCGCCGCCGGCACGACTGCAGAATACAGGTTGCTCGATAACGGGCAGGTTCAAGTGATCAATAAGTGTTACAAATCCGATGGAAGTTTGGATGAAGCCCAAGGCGTGGCCCGTGTTGTGGACAGTCAAACAAAAGCCAAGCTTCAGGTCAGCTTCGTGCGGATTTTAGGAAGGAATAGATTCTGGGGTGATTATTGGATCATCGGTCTTGACGAAAACTACAAGTGGGCCGTCGTCGGACATCCGAAGCGCAAGTACGGCTGGATATTGAGCCGGACTCCTGAAATAGAACTCGGCCTCCGTTCCCGAATCGATGAACTTTTAAAAGAAAAAGGGTATGATCCCGATGATTTTATAAATACTCCGATAAAATATTAAAAGAATTGGGGACAGTCCACGATTTCTGCCTAGTTTTGATCGGGTGGACAAAGATTTGACACGGAGTTATACTCAAAAGCTACAAATCGAATGATTAATTGGGGACAGTCCCCAATTTTTTTTATTGTTTAGAGAATATTATAACGATGTCACGTGATGCGATTATAGGCAGCCTTATTATTTTTTTTTCGTTGGGCTTTATCCTCTACATCGTGCTCTGGAGCCGGAGGACCATCGAGAGGATAAAAAAGAAAAAACTTCAGTCTGCCCGAGAAATTATCCACGATATTGATGGACGAGAATAAGTCTCAGATTTCCGCCGAACTCTCCCGTGAGCTCACGCTTTTCCACATCACTATGATGGGATTAGGGATGATGATCGGTGCCGGAGTCTTCATCGGCATTGGCAATTCAATATTTTTGGCCGGTCCCGGCGGCATGCTGCTGACATTCTCCCTCAACGGTGTCATCGCCATTCTTACCGCTCTTTCCTATGCGGAACTCAGCTCCGCCATTCCTAAAGCCGGTGGAGCTTACAATTTTGCCAGACTGGCCTTCGGAAGAGGGACCAGCTTCACGGCCGGCTGGATGGAGTGGTTTGCTTCCAGCGTTGCCGGGAGCCTCTATGCTGTGACCTTTGCCATCTACACGATCCGCTATTTCGAAGGGCTCGGGCTTCTCAACTGGCTGCCTTTTTCGACCCAGATAGGCGAGAAGTGTGTCGCTTTCTGCATTGCCGTCTTTTTTCTCTATATCAACTACAGAGGAGCTTCAGAGACGGGTAAAATCGGCGCATTTTTAACCCTCGGCCAGACACTCTTTCTCCTTTTTATCGGTGTCTTGGGAGTGATTGTCGTTATTATCGATCCTTCCCGTCTTCAAAATATCAATCCCTTCCTTCCCAACGGATGGTCTAAAATCCTCATCACCATGGGTTTCACCTTTGTTGCCTTCGAAGGCTACGAGGTGATCGCTCAGGCCGGCGATGAAGCCATCAATCCCAAGCAAAACCTGCCCAAAGCCATGCTTTATTCAGTGCTCATCGTCACTTTCACTTATGTTGCGGTTGCTTTCGCTTCAATCATCGCCGTCAAAGCCGGAAGTCCGGGAGTCGATGGGCCGGTCTGGGAGTGGATCGGCTCATTTAAAGAAAAAGGCTTTGGGGAAGCCGTTTCCCGCCTTATCCCTTTTGGCAATTTTTTCCTGACTCTAGCGGTTATTTTTGCTTCGGTTTCCGCTCTCAACGCCACCATTTTTTCAGCAACCCGGGCCTCCTATGCTCTCGGACGCGACCGCATGCTGCCCAAGTTCTTTGCCCGCATATCTCCCAAGCGCAACACACCCTGGGTAGCTTTGATGTATACCGGAGGGATTGTCATCGCGGTGGCCTTGTTCTTGCCCACTCAGGATGTGGCCTCAAGTGCCAGCATCATGTTCCTCTTTCTCTTTTTTCTGGTCAACCTGAGTGTCATCAGGATCCGCTACAACATGGGAGACGAGCTGTCATACGGATTCATCATGCCCTTTTTTCCGGTGCTTCCCATCCTGGCCATAGTCAGTCAAGCGGTTTTGGCCGTATTGCTTCATCATGTGAGTCCGATAGCCTGGATCATAGCCCCGGTTTGGATTGTCTCTGGAATCGGGATCTATTATTTTTATTCACGAACCCGCGCGATTTCGACTGCGGATGAAATCCTTGTCCTGGAAGAAGAACAGAGTGAACCTGAGGAAGAACAGTACAGCATCATGTTGGCTGTGGCCAATCCGGCCAATGCCCTCGAGCTGACTCGAACCACTTATTTTCTCAGTGAGGCCAAAAACGCCAAAGTCAGCCTGCTCCACATGGTTCCCGTTCCCGAACAAACCCCTTTGAGCGATGCTGAAAAATTCATGATGGAGGGGAAGGAGGGAATCATCGAGGCCATGCTCTGTCTTGTCCTCAGATTTCCCATAACGACAACCATCCGTTACTGCCGGAATATCGCTCGTGGAATCGTAGGTGCCGTCAAAGAGAAAAGAACGGACATGCTCATCTTGGGTTGGCATGGAAAGCCAAAAGGCCACCTCTTCCGCTTGGGCAGCACGCTGGATGTCATCATGGAAAGAGCCCCCTGCAATGTCGCCATTCTCAAAGGTTTGGGGAATCAAAAGTTCAAGCGTATCCTTGTGCCGACGAGAGGAGGCCCAAACAGTGCTCTGGCATTAGAATTGGCCGGTGTTCTGGCTGAAAAAGACGATGCCGAAGTTGTGTCCTTCGTTGTCAAGGGGAAAAAGAGCAAAGTGGATGCCAAAAAAGTGACGGACACGATATTCGAAAGGCCGCACATCAACCTCGAACGGATAAAAACAAAATTTGTGAAATCCAATAATTCTGCGGAAGCCATACTCAAAGAATGTGAAGCCTATGATTTGATTATTTTAGGCTTCACCAGGGATTCTCTGATCCGTCAATTCACCAAAGAGACTGTCTGTCATGCCGTTGCCAAAAAGTGTTCAAAGCCCATGATTATCGTTAAGGCATCAGGAGGCATCCGCTCCTGGATCAAACGCTGGCTTTAGCGGTCTTGAGAAGAGGGGGGTGGAATGGACATCCAGCCGGTTTGACCATTTTCTGTCTTGATGTACCAGTACCCTTCGTAGATACCCAGAACATAAAAGGTCTCTCCGGCCTCTATTGTTTCTTTGGCGGCCGCTTCCTCATAGGGAGCTTCGTTGACCGTTTGAACTGCGATAATCTCCTGGCTTCCAATCTGGTTATCAGCGGTTTCGATGCTCTGTTCCTGGATATATCCTGACGTGCCGTTGGGGAGGAGGATCCGGTATGTCCCCTTGGCGGCGGCCATCACTTTCATAGGTATGTGCTGTTCCAAATTCGAGATGACAGGCGAACGCCGGTCGGGAGATTGTCTGAGGGAAACATTTTGAGCATTGGTCCTGACCCAATGGCCCAGCAGCCCGATGTCAACTGAAATGCTCTGAGGTTTGCCGGGGATTTTGGTGATAAATGGAGCGGGATCCACAGGACCGCGGGCATAAACCCCAAAATGAAGGTGGGGAGGAGTTGTCCTGGCATTGCCCGTATTCCCGACAGTCCCGATCTGCTGGCCGGCTTTGACTTGCATATTTTCCTGAACATCCTGAGTTTGGAGGTGGGCAAAATAGAGATTGATTTGGCGTTTTGAGTCGTGCAGCCAGATATTCAATCCTCCGACGTCGGTTTCCCTGACCCGCTGGACGTAGGCATCCGATGGAGCGAGAACCGGCGTATGGCGTCTGGCGAAGATGTCGACGCCGTGGTGTTCTCTCCGTCCTCCGTCCCGCGGGGCGCCAAAACCACCGCCGAATGCATGGCTGTCTTTACCCTCAACGGGGAATTCCAGTGATGCGACCTTCCTCAGGGTGACTCGATACTGTCCACCCCGTAGGAGTTCGGGCTGAAGCCGGATGACATACGGGGCGTCCGCCCTGGGTTCGTACTCGAGGCGCTTTTCGGATTCATTGGCGCTGGCGACATGCAGCCATTCTTCCTGGCTCTCTCCGCGGACCCGGAAAGCATCGATAAACAGCCGGCAGGGTTTTTGCCCGGTGAAAAAAACATCAACCTCAATCCTCTGGCCTCTTTTGACATCAAAACGGTAGGCCACGGCCATGGCTTCGGAGGGATCGACATAAAAGATCTCCTCATGAGGCAGAGTAACATCTAGAGGAAGGAGGAGGGCTCCTTCGGCTGCAGACTTCCAATCTTGGCCGAGGGCCGTATCCGATAGACCGGCTTCCTGGAGTGAAAAAAGATAGGCATCATGAGCGTCGGTCGGCCTGTAGGGCTCCGGCACTTTTTCCTGCCGGCACCCAGGCTGAATTAAGAGAAGCGCAAAAAAAACAAGGAGGAAGCGAGTCCTTTGTTTCATGTTGATAAACCTAAAGCGGGGCATACATTCCTTTAGGCGACCGAACCATCGAAAGTGTTGAGCCCCGTTCGTTTTTTTCTATTATCTGCATCATGGTCCATGACAGGAGGAATTACCGTCAAAATAAGAAAACTATTTTAGCGGGTCTTTCTGCCTTACGCAACAAGAACCTTTCATTGACCCCCTCTCGACGGGTGTGCTAATGTAATCCAAAGAGATGCACAGCCGCTTTTATAAGCTCCTTTGCCGGGTCGTCAATATCAAACCTGATGAAGTCCGCATGGCTCTGTTGCTGTTTATTTTTTTCTTCCTGATCACCGCTCCTCATACGATTATCAAGGCCCTCCGGTATGCAGACCTTTTGTTTGAAATCGGGTATCAGGCTCTTCCGCTTGCCTATCTTTTGGCCGCCGTAGTGACCGGACTCGTGGTGGCCCTTTTTTCCAAGATCCAGTTCAAACTGCCCCTTCAAATCGTGATCTTATCCAGTCTTGGCTTTTTTATCGTTACAGGCTTGCTTTTTCAATTGTTCATAAACATGGGCGGCGATTTTTTTCCCTACCTGTATTGGATTTGGGCTGCTGTTCTGGTTGTCGTTCTGATGAGTCTTTTCGGGCTGACCATCAACGAGATCTTCAATCCCAGACAGGCCAAGCGCCTCATCGGTTTTTGCGGCAGCGGAGGGATTCTGGGAGGAATCGTCGGTGGATTGATCGGTTATCTTCTGACCAAGGCGAAGCTGGGAGCTTTCCTTCTTCCACTGGCTTGCGGCCTGCTCTTTGCTTGTATTTTTGTTGTGAGAGCGATTTTTATCCTTCATAGGAAACACAAATCGCCGGTTTCTCCCAAACGGAAGAAGGTGGAAGAATTGAGTGGCGTGGGTTTCAAAGAGAGCTATAAAGCCGTAAAGAAAGAGCGGTATCTTCTTCTCATCGCCGCTATGGTTATCTTGGCAGTGATTGTCTCCACCTTCATCGATTACCAGTTCAGCGCCTACGCCCAGGAAAAGTACAACACCAAAGAGGCCTTGCAAGAGTTTTTCACCCTGTTTTTCGGATTGCTGACCGTTTTTGCCTTTTTTTTTCAAATCCTTTTGACCGGTTTTTTCTTGAAGAGAACAAAGGGAGTTCGTCTGACGCTGTTGATGGTGCCGCTGGTTTTGATGATCGTATCTTTAGGTCTTCTCCTTGGTGGTCTTCTGCTCAGCCAGGTCTCTCTCTTTGCAGTCATCCTCGTTAAAGGGAGCGATGAGAGCCTGACATTTTCTCTGAATCAATCCGTTAGGGAGATTCTTTATATTCCCGTCCCCCTGGATTTAAGATACAGGGCCCGGCTGTTCATCGATATGTTCGTCAACCGGGCCGCTAAAGTGATTGCCGCCGGCTTGCTTTTTATCTACGGCTTTTTCCTGCAAATCCTTGGGATCGCGGTTAAAGAAATCCCCTTCCGAAGCCCTGTGAAGGATCCAATTCTTGCTGTCTATCTTAGCGGAGGGATCATCATCCTCACCTTCCTGTGGAGTGTTTTGGATCTCCGCATCTTTCGAGAATACATCAAGGTCATCAAGCAAAAAATCCCACCCAAATGGAAACTTGTTGATAATGATCTATCCGGAAAAATCGATGTGCCTTATACCAAGCAGATCTTTGATACGCTGGAAAGCAAGGAAACAAGTTCAGCCCTCTACGCTATGCACCTCTATGAGCTCTTGAGCCAGAACAAGCTGACCCCGGAGATCAGGCAGATGATTTCGGAGAGGATCGATGACGTGAAAGTGGCGTCTATAGGAGATCTGTTCAATGCTGAAGGAGCCAGTTGGTTCCCTGAAGTCGGTGATGAGAAAAGCCTTGAAGATTTTTTCGCCGATATCAAGGATATTTTGTCTTTAGAGGCCTATCAGGAGCTGATCCAAAAGCATGCGGATAAAGTGATGAAAAAGGATGAGGGGGCCGAGATCAGTAGGATGGAATTGGCTAAAGCCATCGGCATGATGGATGCGGCGGCTCCGATCGTGAGGAGGCTTGAAAAATTGATTGAAGATGATTCTTCCCGGGTGGCACGCTTCGCGTTGGAGAGCGCGGGGAAGCTGAAGAGGGAAGAACATCTGCCGGCCATTTTCACAAGGCTCAATATTCCCTCCACGCGGAATGATGCTGCAGCTGCTCTTGTTCAGTACGGTCCAGCCGCACTTAAACTGCTCAAGCATTCTCTCCAGGATAGGAAAAAGGACATGGCTTTCAGGAAGGCTGTTGTTT